>JAHDGC010000442.1 GCA_020627865.1 Saprospiraceae bacterium
CACATCGGGTCTATCATTAATAGTTGTGGGATTATTATCTGGGTCTAAAGCCCACTGAAATGAGGCTACATTATTAGAAGTATAACTGGGATAACTAAACCCACTGTAAAGAGAACTGGAAGCAATCCAGTTAGCATTAAAAGCTACTCCAATTGTATCTGCATTTTCTCGATCCAACCCTCCCATTGTACCCATTACATGTGTACCGTGATACTGATAATCCTCTGGAAAAAGACTGTTATCTCTAGGATCAAACCAAGCCTGTTCAACAGGAACATTATTACCATGCCAAGTTGCAGCCAAAGCAGGATGATTTCCGTCAACCCCCGTATCAATATTCATCATAATTCGACCACATCCCGTATACCCCATTTCCCACAATAAATGAGCATTAATAATTTTCAATCCGGGTTCTGCAGAGTTTTGTTCCATCGTTACAATATTTTGATCGGTTGGTTCAACCAATTCCAAAGTAGCATCCAGATCAATTAACTGAATATCTGTTCTCAAGGCAAGTTCCTCAATAAGATAGGTTGCTTTTGTCTCGATCATTATCATATTTACAATCCAAAGTGGCTTATATTGCAAAATGTCTCCATTAGCAAGCCCCGCTTCCAAGTCATTGATTAAGCTATCTTGTGTATTATTAGCTATTTGTTTTAAATTGTTAATCACTTGTACAGACCTTTCTTCCAAAGTGGCACTATTTGTGTTCAAGTTGTTTTCTAATGTTTCTATGTCTAGCTGTTCATCCATAACAGCTAATACTTGGATATATTGATCACTCAAAATAGTAGGTAAAGCCTCTTGTAATCTATCTGTAATATCTGCCTGTCCGTTGATTTGAAAAGAACCTAAAATCACCAGCCAAAACAGGAAGTTTATTTTAATGATGTACTTTTTCATAATAAAAAGGTTTTATGGTGTTATTTATTTTTTAAATCGGCCACTTCCTTTTTCAGCACTTCATTCTCTTGATCTAGGCCCTTCAATCTTTCATTCATCCTAACAACATGCAACCATAATTCCTCAATCTGCCGCAACAAAGTCGCATCCATCTCCACCATATTCACCCCATTTTTATTAACCTCTACAGCAGAGGGCACATTCGGCAAATGCTTGTTATTTTTTATAAAATCTGATACCGTTTCAATACTATTCAAATCATAATTTTCATCAAAAACAAAGTCTGCCCAATTAATGGGATCATTGCTCGGCGCCACCTTCACCTTCTCCGCCAGAATACCTTCTTTTACGTAAAGTCTATACCCTGCTGGTTGGCTTATATCCCCAATACGCACCTTGGCATTAAAAGCCAGTTCGTCAGTGGCAAAGTCACCATAAATCAGTGGATTCGAAGTATGACTATTCTCAATGTATAATTTATTGCTTCCCGCCTCAAAGTAACCAGCCCGAAAACCGACAAAGACATTTTTACTACCTGATGTCGCAGCCCCAGAATCTGGCCCTAGACAAACATTATAATCTCCCGTCTCATTATAAGAACCTGCTCCTGATCCTATGTAAGTATTCCTTTCTCCCGTCTTATTAGAATAACCTGCTCCTGATCCTATATAAGTATTACTTCCTCCCGTCTCATTAGAAAAACCTGCATTTGCGCCTATACAAATATTACTTCCTCCAGTTGTATTGGAATAACCTGCACTCCTTCCCATAAAAACATTGTTATACCCCGAAGTATTTAATCTTCCAGCATCCGTACCAACAAAAGAATTATAGCTCCCTGAAATATTAGAGTAACCCGAGTTTAAACCCAAAAAAGCATTATGGCTTCCATTTACGTTAGAATGACCGGACGCAACACCAACAAAAGAATTGTAGTGCCCGTATGTATTGGAATAACCCGCCGTCACCCCAACAAAAGTATTATCCCGCCCTGTAATATTGGAATAACCAGCAATTCCCCCGATGAAAGAATTATTCCGGCCATATGTATTGGAATATCCTGCATTTGTTCCAATAAAAGAGTTGTACTCTCCCCCGATATTATTAGAACCTGCATTTACCCCCACGAAAGCATTCAAGCTACCATATGTATTTAATCGCCCAGCATTTGCGCCCATAAAGCAATTCTGCGAACCTGTCGTATTCTTCAATCCGGCATCTGACCCCATAAAAGAATTTTGAGTACCTGTAGTATTGTTATGACCCGCAAATGCCCCAAAAAATGAATTAAACCATGCAGTATTGGCATCACCAGCGTAATGCCCAAAATAACTGCTACTATAATACCCTGCTACTGATCCTCCTACACCATAATATGTCTGCGCATCTAGGGATAATGAAGCTAAAAACAGCACCATAAAAAATGAAATCAGTTTCATAATAAAATTTTTTTGTTTAAAAAATAATAACTTATTTACATATGTAAAATTGGGATAAAACGTCCGTCCGTGCAATCCCGCTGTCGTGAACGGCACGCAGAATGTCGCGAATGGTTCGTTAAAGAAGAGGAGCGGTTAAATAAAGTTTCTGATAAGAATAAAGTCCATTTAGCTTTACTAAACTTTGGAAGTTTAGTAAAGCTAAACGGAAAAGACACTGCTCAAACCTAATCAAAAACCCAACTTTTCCAACAATATCACTACAGATTTTCCAACAAATCCATAAACTCCTGTTTCCTCCGGCGAGCAACCGGAATGTTCGAACCATCTTTCATGATGACGAGACCGCCATCCTTGTGGGAATATTTAGTAATGTAATTGGTATTAATAAAATGAGAACGGTGCACATGGAAAAAGGAGCTGTCTTCCAGTATGTTGATGTATTCTTTCAGGTTTTTGGTCGCTAAAAAACGGGACTTGGAGTTTGTAAAAATATAGGTATACCGGTCTGCCGCTTCGAAGCGGATAATTTCTTCAATAAATACCGCTTCCAGTTCATCATTGGTCGGAATCCAGATGCGGGTAGGGTGTTTTTCGGGTTGCTGGAGCGATTGAATCAAATCTGTAAGTTGCTCTGATTGTTGTTCTTTTCTAATTCTCTGGTGGGCAAGTTTTACGGCTTCCTGCAATTCCGGGATACTGATCGGTTTTAGCAAATAAGCCAGGGCATGACACTTGATTGCCCGCAAGGCATATTGGTCAAAAGCCGTGATGAAAATAACTTCGTAGTCATATTTCGGCAACCGAGCCAGCAGGTCGAAGGTCGTTTCTGGAGCATCGTCGTTTGCTATTTCGATATCTAAAAACAACAGGTTAGGTTGTTCCTTTAAGATCAGCTCATATCCTGCATTGGCATCCGTTGCCGTTCCTGCCAGTTGCACTTCCGAGCAATACGTTTCAATATACTGCATTAATAATTCGCAAGCTTGGGGTTCATCTTCAATGATAATTGCTTTGAGTTTCATATTGATGTTTGTGTTTTTTACGGAATAGGTTTAATCCAATTATGCTTCCACCAGCATAGCAATCACAACACGCGTTCCTGCAATAGTATTGTTATTATCAAGAACATCTTCTACTGTAATATTGACCTGACAATCCTCCACCTGCTCCAAAACCCGGATTCTATCTTCTATAATTTTCATCCCTCTGGATTTGTAGGAGCTTCTGGCTCTGGCCTTAATTTCCTTAGCCCGTTGCCGCCCTACCCCGTTATCTATAATGGTCACGATTAAGGATGTTCCTTCCAGTTCAAAATTTATATTGATTTTACCTTTACCTTGCTTATATTTCAGCCCGTGATTGACGGCATTTTCGACAAAGGGCTGCAATAGCATGGATGGCATTTCAAGAGTTCTCAAATTTAATTCTGCTGCGAGGTTGATCTCGTATTCAAAAGGAGGATCGAACCGGATCTGTTCCAAAGATAAGTAATTTTCCAATAATGCTATTTCTTCCTCTACTGTTGTAAATTTTTCTTTGGAAGCCTCCAAAAACAAACGCATCAATCGGGAAAATTTCACCAAGTACGCATCGGCCTTTTTCTTGTCATTTTTGGCCATATAATTTTGGATAGCTTGCAAAGCATTGAATATAAAATGCGGATTCATCTGGGCTTGCAAGGCCTGCAATTCCAGTTCCGCAAATTTCTTATTTATCGCTGTTTGTTCTGCTTCCCGCAACTGGACACTTTGGATACGTTGCCATGCAATATAAGTAATCACACCTAAAAAAGTCATCAATGCCAACAGCCGAAACCACGCAGTTTCCCACCACGGTAACGCAATGTTGAAACCAAGTGCATAAACCTTATCCGACAAGGTGTCATTTATATCCCTCGCCCTCAGATGGAAGGTATACTTTTTCCCGTATGGCAACAACGGATATTCCCTCGACAGGCTTTGGGTCTGTTGCCAAGCGGTATCTATCCCATCCATTTTATACTCATAGGTAATCTCGCCGTCACTTTGATAAGAAAGGCAAACATAATCCACCGCGATACTATTTTCTTGATAAGACAAATCATAATGCTCCTTGATGTCCCTAGCTTTCGCATTAATTTTTACCGCCCTGATATGCAGTGGCGGTGCCTTGTAAACGGTATCAATTGCCGAAAGGTCAATGACCGTCAGTCCATTCGCAGTACCGATATATACCGTATCTTGATCCGCATAAATGCAATTGACCTCATTGGAAATCAAACCCTGTGCAACTGTAAATTTTTTAAGCCGATAACTGAGCGGGTTTCTCTCCTGAATTTGGATTTGAAACGCTCCTTTATTGGTGGCGGCCCAAATGCTATTATCATATGCATGATAAAAAAGAGATTTCACTACCTCTCTTTTTAATTCTGTGATAACAATTGGTTCCCCATTTTCATGGTAAAGATAAATCCCATTCCCGTCCGTTGCAACCCATATCCCGCTTTCCCCATCCAAGGCGATATCCTTCACACTGCTGGTTAAAATGGGAAATTGTTGCTTTTGTTGCTGAAGTTCCTCAATAGTATCTCCCCTTGCTAGGAAAAGGCCGTCGGTTTGCCCCAACCAAACTTGCCCAGCATCATCTGCCGCAATGGCATAAGTGCGTTTATTGTTAATTTTATAAACAATATTAAACCCATCTTGATTCATCAATCGAAAAGCACTTCGATTCGTCCCAATGTATACATTTTGTTTGGATAAAAACAATTCCTTCATGGCATGACTCCCCTCTAGGAATAGGCCATTGTAACTTTCAGGATAACTGTAGGAATAATCCACCTTATGATAATTACTATCATTAAGATGATACCATTTATTCTGTTTATAAACGTTCGTCGATTGCTCAACCGCTAATGTCAGCATAGTAGCTCCTTGATCTAAAATAAAGATATGATCATCTCTATGGCCTAATCCACAACTCCGAGAAATAATAGGATAAGAAGTCATAGCACCAGAAAACTTATCAATAGAAACAGGCATTATGCTACTACCTTCTAACATGAAAATCGCCCCACTTTTTGTTCCTATCCATAACTGGTTGTAGTTGTCTTTGGTCAATGCGGTTATATGCTTATTCCTCAAACCCTCAGCTTCGGCATATCCCCGGATACCGACTGCATTTTTATTGACCTTGTATATGCCATCATCACTTGTCGGAATCCAAAGATTTTCTTCCCGATCTTCAAAAACATAATTGACCTCGAACTGTCTTAAGAAATTGTATTTTTCCAGCACCTTAAAATGGGCATCCGTTATAAAAGAATGTCTAGTGCTGACAAAAACATATTTACCCGATGCGGATTTGTAAGCCGAAAAGAAAATAGCACTGGGGTCTAGTTGTGCCGCATGAACAGAAAGCTCTTCAATTAAACAAGGTTCCCCGGCTGTTTGAAGGTAGAACTTCTGGTTTCCATACCGGATAATAGAATCTAAATTAATATTCCACCCAAAAGCTTCCATCTCAAACGGGCAAACCTCCTTGATTGACTTCACGGTATGGTCATATTGATAAGCGAATCTCCCACTTTCATTTCTTACGACTATAGGTGGATCAATTTTTTTTGAATAATCGAATGAAATACCTGAATCAGGATCAGGAAAAAAAACATCCATGTAAGCTACACTATCGCCCACAATTTTAAAAAGCGAACGACCTAACGAATGTGTCTCTACCCAGACCTGCCCTTCCTTATCATCAATAAAATATCCGACATTCCTAACTTTTTCATCATGGTATTTATTTTTTATCGTAAAAACTTCCCCATCTTTGATGTAACTAAAATCCGGCCCGAAAGTAGAAAGCCAAATCCTCCCCTGGGCATCCTCATAAAAATCCCAAACATCATTATGCGGCAGGCCATCCGCAATGGTATAGGTCTTAAATTCATATCCATCATAACAAATAACACCCATATCGGAACCAAACCATAAATACCCCTTGGAGTCCTGCATCGGTCGGTATATCGTAGAACTGGGCAGGCCATTATTCACCGTGTAATGCTGCAAGGGCTGCTGCTGGGAAAAGGC
>JAHDGC010000443.1 GCA_020627865.1 Saprospiraceae bacterium
TATTTATGTCGATTCTTTACAAACAGCGGCAGGTTGTGATAGTATTGTTATATTAGAACTGTATGTCAATCCAAATTTCCTGATTCCTTTAGATGAATTTATTTGCGAAGGCGATTCTGTATTGATCTTTGGCAATTATGAGTCAGAACCGGGTTTGTATTACGATACATTGATGACTCAAAATGCCTGTGATAGTATCATTGAAATTGAACTACAATATAATACACCGATTGTAGAAAATACACAAATACAAATCTGTTCCGGAGACAGCGTTCTAATTCATGGAGAATATGAATCCGTTGCCGGAATCTATACGGATACTTTAACTGGGTTTAACAACTGTGATAGCATTTCCTTGGCAGAGTTGGTGGTTGTTAGCAGCTTCCGAGATACTTTCTATCACGAAGTTTGCCAGGGAGACGGTATCTTTGCGGAGGGTAGCTTCCAGACCGTTTCCGGAACTTATGTGGACAATTATACAACGGCTTCCGGCTGTGATAGTATGGTTGTGAATATACTGGATGTGATTACTTTTGTTAATGGAGAAGATGTCGCCGAAATCTGCGAAGGAGAAACGATTATTATTGGTGGCGTAACGCATTCCACACCGGGCATCTATACCGAAACCTTGATGAGTAGCTTTGGTTGTGATAGTATTGTTAGCATAGAACTATTGGTACATCCGGTTTATGAAATGAGCGAAACCATGTCGATGTGTTCCAGTGAGTCCATTATGGTGAATGGCGAATTTGTCAACACTTCAGGAACCTACTATGATACCTTACAAACAATACATGGTTGTGATAGTGTATTGATTACGATCATAGATGTATTTAATAATTACGAACAAGATGTTGCCTTGAGTATTTGTCTAGGAGACAGCATCCAGATTAATGGCGTCTTTGAAACGGATGCCGGTACGTATACCGATACCTTGACCAGCACGACAGGTTGCGATAGTGTCCTGAATATTACCCTAGATATTATTACCGCTTTTGATGAAAATGAAACCATCGAAGTGTGCGAGGGAGAGAGTGTTCTAATTCATGGACAATATGAAAATACGGCGGGTATTTATAGTGAAACTTATACCAGTTCCGGTGGATGTGATAGTAATGTTACAATTGAATTATTATTGTTGCCAGATTATTTCTTAGAAGATACTGTCGAAATTTGTGAGGGAGAATCTCATTTTATAAACGGTATATCAAGAAGTGAACCTGGAAACTATATTTATAACCTTACGACGAACGAGGGCTGCGACAGTATCATTGCCGTAGAGCTGATTGTCCGGCCAGAATATACAACACAGGATGAAGTTTATATTTGTCCGGGAGATTCGGTTTTGATTGCCGGCACCTATCGCTATCAAGAAGGTACGTACAATGAACTGTTTTCTTCTGTACATGGTTGCGATAGTATGGTGTCGATTAGGTTACATTTTCATCCATACTTCAATTATGTCGAATCTTATGCTTTCTGTGAGGGCAGTTCTATTACCCTTGGCGGAACGACTTATAATCAACCGGGCTTGTATGAAAATGTTTTCACTTCGATACATGGTTGTGATTCTGTGGTCGTTTACAATTTACAAACTATTGATGCTTTTAATCTCTATGAGCAGGAAGAAATTTGTGCTGGGGATAGCGTCTTGATTAATGGAACCTATGTTTTTGAATACGGCGTTTTTGTAGATTCCTTGGTGAGTACTACAGGTTGTGATAGCCTTATTATTACAGAGGTGAATGTTGTAGAACAAGTAGTCGAAGTCGAAAACTTTGTACTTTGTGAAGGAGACAGCATCCTGATTGGAGGAACTTATATTTTTGAGGCAGGTGTGTATATTGATACGATATTTGATGGAGGCATTTGCGAACGCCATGTGTATAATCATGTCGATTTAAATTACAATGCAGAAAGTTTGACCCTTGCAGAAATTTGTCAAGGAGAGGTCTATACTTTTGGTGGAAGTGACTTTAATGCAACGGGTATCTATCCGATTGTGCTTCCTGCTGCGAATGGTTGTGATAGTATTGCGACACTCGAACTTACGGTGATGCCACATGCCGATGTATTGTTAGAGGAAGGTCTTTGTTTTGGACAAAGCTATGGACTTGGAGGCGAAGTTTATACTGAGACGGGTGTTTACACACAAACACTATTGGCTGCTAATGGCTGTGACAGTATTGTTACCCTTGACCTGTATGTCGCCCCTGAAGTTAGAACAGAAACGGAAGCTTTCATTTGTGCTGGAGAATCTTACGAGTGGGAAGGCATGACTTATTTCTATCCGGGAGTTTATGAACGCATGTTTACGGCCACGAATGGTTGTGATAGTAATGTGGTGTTGACATTGGAGGTTTCTATGTTCTCTATGGGATATGAGAATTTCTCCATTTGCCCAGGAGATAGTATTTTCCTTCAAGGAACATTCCAGACAGAACCGGGTATCTACTATGATACCATCCCGGATATGATGGGGTGCGATAGTATGATTACTTCTATATTGGATATTAGTACGGAAATCTTGGAAACATTAGAGTTCAGTATTTGTGAGGGAGAAGAAATCATCGTGCGGGGCAACACCTATGATGAGACAGGCATTTATATGGAAACCGTTACAAATCCAATTGACTGTGATACGACCTTTTATATCATTATCGAAACTAGGGATTTTGTTACTTCTTACGAAGAATATAATATCTGTCTCGGGGATACGGTTGTGGTAAACAATAACATTTATACCATGCCGGGCGTGTATACCGATACCTTGGTGAGTTCCAATTCTTGTGATAGCATTTTGATTTCTGAAATTAATACCAATCATAGTGTAGCCACTTTTGTCGATACGACGGTATGTTTCGGAGGAGGCATGTGGATCAATGGAACGTATGAAACTACGGCAGGAGTTTATGTTGCGGAAATTACCAACCAGTTCGACTGTGACAGTACCGTATATTATCACTTATTTATAGAGGCTCCGATTGGAGAAATTCTAGAAGTGGAACTTTGTACAGGAGGCAGTTATGATTTTAATGGAGAAATATTGACAGAAAGTGGCGTTTACTCGGATACATTAGTCGCTTCTAATGGATGTGATAGTTTTGCCATTGTATTGTTGGATTTATTTGTGCCGGAGGCAGAATTTGCCTTTGAAACCATCTGCCTAGGGGATAGTATTTTATTCGGGAGTACTTACCTTTTTGATAGTGGAATTTATGAGGATACTTTAACCACCAATACCGGATGTGATAGTATCGTTGTACTTGATCTTACGGTGATACCAGAAGTCATAACACCACTAGACGAAACCATCTGTGAAGGAGAAAGCATCACTGTTGGTAATTCTGTTTATACTGAAACAGGCTCTTATGTCGATACCCTGAGCAGTTATCACAATTGCGACAGTATTGTCCAACTGCAATTGACTGTTGTACCGAGCATAATTGTCGAGATAGATACCTCAATTTGCTTTGGTGGTTCCATTATTTTGGGTGGCGAAATTTATGACCAGACTGGAGCGTATACGATTAGTTTTGTTACTGGAACTAATTGTGATAGTACCATTTATCTGGATTTGAATATTGACCCAGAAATCGAGGTTGATGTTTCGGAGACAATATGTTATGGAGAAACCTATGTACTTGGAGAAACCATCTATAATACATCTGGATTCTATACCGAGACCTTGACCACAGCTGAAGGCTGCGACAGTATTGTGAATCTTGATCTTACCGTATTGTTGAAAAACAAGAGTAATCAAGATATCCAAATTTGTGTTGGAGACAGTCTTTATATCGAAGGTGCTTATCAATATGAATCAGGTATATTCATAGATACTTTAACGGCAGCAAATGGTTGTGATAGTTTGTTGGTTACGAACCTGCAAGTACTGGATGCATTAGAAGTAAATCACGAGGAAGTCATCTGTGAAGGAGACAGTATCTTTATCAGTAACGCATGGCGTGATGAGCCGGGCATCTTTGTGGATACCCTTACGGCAAGCAGTGGCTGTGATAGTATTGTTACAATAACCTTGCTGGTAGAACCACTTGTGGAGTTATTTGTAGAAGGAGGAGAAATTTGTGTTGGAGACGAGTTCCAGCTTTTTGTAGAAGGTGCCACAGCAGTAACTTGGTTCCCAATGGATCGCTCCCTGAGTTGTAATGATTGCCCTGACCCAGTAGCTAGGCCGACGGAAACTACGGTTTATACGGTTACGGCAGAAAGTTGCCTTGGCCAAACGGCTAGTGCAGAGGTGGAAGTTTTTGTTTATCCACAACCTGAAATTGAGTTGACCACTACCGAGTTGATGGTACAGGGAGATACCGTATTGTTGAGTGTCACCACAAACGATGTCGCATCTGTCGTGAGTATCTATCATGAATCTGGAGTGCTTTTGTGTACGGGCTGTGATGAGATTGAGGTGACTCCGCTGCAAACCACAAGTTATTATGCAACGGCTGTAAGTACAGATGGTTGTGAAGCGCGCGATGAAGTGGTATTGAATGTGAGTACAGAATGTGTTTTCAAAGAAATACTCGCACCAAACTTTATTACACCAAACGGCGACGGAGCGAATGATGAATTTGAAATTCGTTATCGGGGTGTTGCCGAAGTTTCCTTGGTACGGATTTATAACCGTTGGGGAGAGCTTGTCTTCGAAAGTACGGATATAGATGGCAACCGATGGGATGGTACCTTCCGAGGGACGTTGGTTAATCCAGGAGTTTATGTTTATTACATAGAAGGACTTTGTCTGAATTATGAACAATTTTTTGAAAAAGGAAATATTACCGTCATCCGATAGAGCCGAATTGCAATTTGACTCCTTTGAGAAAGGAAAAGTCCAAAAAAATACCTATTTTTGTAACAATAAAAAAACTTAAACTTGTTAACTTATTGTTATGAAAATACAGTCCCTCGTAGTAATCTTTTGCAGTATCGGAATCTCTGCATTTGCACAGATCGCATATCCAAAAACGCGGTCAGAGGATATTACCGATACTTTCTATGATGAATATACCATCGAAGACCCCTATCGTTGGTTGGAAAATACGAGCGCATTCGAGGTGCAAGATTGGGTAAAGGCACAGAACAAACTTTCCAAAAAAATACTGACGAAGGTAAGTCGCAAAACAAAGGCATTGACTTTAATAGAACGCTATGCTTATGCCGAATATGATAACCCTGTGAAGAAAGGGGATTATTATTATAAGCGGGCTTATTACAGTAATTATACTACGCCGGCACTTTTTTATCAAAAAAACTTGAGATTCGATCCTCGTATATTGGTCGATCCGAACTTTATTTCAACTAAGGATGTCATCACCCTAAAAGGATATTACCCCTCTGCTAATTCCGAATTACTGGCCTATCAGTTTGCCAGAAATGGTAGCGATTGGGCGGAGCTAAAAGTAGTTTCCCTTAAGAATGGCCGCCATAAGAAAGATCATCTTCGTAATTTGAAATTTTCATCTGTTGCCTGGAAGGATGATGGTTTTTTTTATACTACTTTTCCCAAAACGAGTCAGTTTGGAAAAACGGAAGGGCAGGAAGTTTATTATCATAAAGTTGGAACGCCACAGGAGGAAGATAAGCTTATTTTTAAAAGGCAGAGAAAGTCCATGCAGTTTGATTTTATGACAACATCGGATGAACGCTTTTTTTTATTGAAGGAGTTGGATGAAGAGCGGGGAGAGGTCAACATATTTTATATTGATTACGCCGCCGAACAGCCGGCTTTGAAACCGCTGCTGATGAAACTAGAGTACGGTAGTAGCGTGTCCGTTTTAGATAGTCATGATGGAAAACTAGTTGCTAGGAGTGCTTACAAAGCCGATAATGGGAATATCATCAAAATTGATCCGGAGAACCCCCGAAAATGGAGCGCCATTGCAGCAGAATATGAAGATGCACTTTTGATGTATGCTGTTCCCCTGAAAGAAAAAATTATTGCAATCTATCAATTTAATCGACGGCCAATTCTTGTTGTTTTTGATTATGTAGGTAATTTGTTATATAGTAAAGCATTTCCGGTAGGCTCTTCTATTAGTGGTTTTAACGGTGGTCGAGAAGATGAGGAGCTTTCTTTTAGTTATAATTCTTATACCATTCCTCCGGTGATTTATAATTTTAATCTAAATACCTTTGAAGAAAAACTGACGGAAAAAACAGGGGTCACTTTTGATATTGAAAATATTCAATATGAAGAGGCAGAATATACAGTTAATGACACCACAAAAGTACCGATGATTTTGGTTTATAAAAAAGGCATGGTTCGTGATGGTACTAATCCCGTGATCTTGAAGGCTTATGGTGGCTTTGGAGTCGTTTCTCGACCAAGTTTCGATCCAAGTATTGTCTACTTCATCGAGCAAGGTGGCATCTTTGCTTTTGCCAATATCAGGGGCG
>JAHDGC010000444.1:0-1472 GCA_020627865.1 Saprospiraceae bacterium
GCTACAGGTTCTAATAATACAAATTCTAGTCCTTCAACAACAACCGCTAAAGTCCCTTCCGGAAAAGCATTACCAGATGATGGCGATGTCCTAAAAGTGCAGGTCTTTACTTGGGGAGGATATGCACCGGGTTTTTATTTTAACAATGGCTTTGAGCCAAACGAACGTTCCCGCTTTTATAAAGAATATGGTCTTAAGGTGAAATTTATCCTCATGGATGATTTCAATGCTAGTCGCCAAGCATGGAAGGCCGATGAGGTACACCTGATCGGAAGTACAGCGGATGCATTGCCTACAGAAATGGAAGGTTTGGGGCAGTATCGTCCGCAGATTGTTATGCAAACGGACTGGTCGAGAGGGGGAGATGCCATCATCGCAAAAAGAGGAATCAATAATATCAATGACCTAAAAGGCAAGAAAGTAGCCTACACACCAACGACGCCATCACAAACTTTTCTAATTAAAATGCTGGATGCTGCTGGCCTTAAAGTGAAAGATATCCAAAGTATCGAAATGCCGGATAACATCGCTGCGGCTACTGCTTTCAAAAGTGGTAAAGTAGATGCGGCTGTAGTTTGGAGTCCGGATGATGAAATTGCCGTAAGGGAAGTGAAAGGAGCAAAAGTGTTGCAAAACACGAGGCAAGCATCTCATATTATCGCTGATGTTTTTGTGGCCAAGAAAGAATTCGTAGACAAGAACCGAGACAAAATCAACAAGTTTTATGAAGGTTGGATGAAGGCCGCAGCAGAGATTAATGCCAATGATTCTAACAAAAAACTTGCGGCAAAACTTATGGCACAAGGAACCGGTATCCCAGAACAAGATGCTTACGGTGCGATAGAAAATACCCGTTTGACAACACATGGCGATAATAAAAACTTTTTTGGTCTTAATGTGGATTACAAAGGGGTTACTGGCGAAGAGTTGTACAACAAAATGGGAGATCGTTTCGAGGTATTAGGCTTTGCCAAGAAAGGTCGTCCGGATTGGAGGCGTACCGCATATAGTGGTGGTGTTAGTGCAGCAAACCTATCGGGCCAGCAACATGCCGCTGAGGGACAGAAAGCCTATAAAGCGCCTACAGTGGAAGATCGGGTAACAGAAGCTGTTTCTACCAAACGGGTAAGTATAAGCTTCGATACCAACCAATCTGAACTGAGCGAAAATGCCAAGACTATTATTGATTTGGAAATGGCGGATATTGCCAAATCGTTCGGAAACATGCGGGTAAGAATTGAAGGAAATACGGATGACACTGGTTCTGATAAGGTCAATATTCCATTATCAGAAAAACGTGCGCGATCTGTTGCAAGATACTTGGAAAAAGAATACGGCATGAATGCCAATCGTTTTGTCATTATCGGAAATGGTTCTAAAAATCCGGTAGCGGGTTGCAAAAATGTCAAAACCAACGACTGCCGAGCACAAAATCGCCGTACAGAATTTCAGTTGATTGCTGGATAGTATTT
>JAHDGC010000444.1:1572-6412 GCA_020627865.1 Saprospiraceae bacterium
ACTGCCGAGCACAAAATCGCCGTACAGAATTTCAGTTGATTGCTGGATAGTATTTAGGATTAGTGGATTAGTGATGAGTCACTAATCCACTAATTTACTAAATATAATTTCACTAATCACTATCCCACCATTCAAAACCTTCACCTTGATATCATCCTTATTTAAACTTCGCGGAGACCTCAAGCCTTCACATCGGATCATGCTCGAAATCGGGGGAATGCTTTTTCTCTTGCTGCTTTGGTATATTTTTACTAAACCGAGCAGCGCCGAAGTCGATCCCGTTATTTTTTCCGCTGAGGAAATTGCCCAAATTGAAGCAGTTGAAAATAAAAAATTGGCCCCTACAGATACCCTTTCAAGCAAACAACTAGATTGGATTTATAATAATCGTTCCAATGAAAAAGTAAGTGCTGGGCCTTTAGCGGCAGACGAAGTCTTGGACTTATTCCAAAGGCGGGGAGAGAAACCAACGCTATATCCCATAGAACTTTCCAAAGACGAAATGGCACTTATCAAGCATCAGCGGGGTAATCCTATTGTGAGTGCAGCGATCTTGCCGAGTCCGGGAAGTGTACTCAGTTCCTTCAAGGATTTATACTATGATAATGATTTGATTGTAAACACTTGCTATTCCATTGGCTACAACTTATCAGGTTATGTCGTCGCACTTCTACTTGCCTTGCCACTTGGTTTTTTGATTGGACTTTTTCCCTTTTTTAGGGGAAGTTTCCAGCGACCTATTGACGCTTTCCGCTACGTGCCACTGCCTGCTGTTATCGGAATCTTCATTGGAGCTTTAGGGCTAGGGACTTCTCTCGTGGTCTACTTTTTGGCCTTTGGAATTCTAATTTATCTACTGCCTGTCATTGTGCAAAGAATAGATGAAGTGAAAGAAGTTTACCTCAAAACGGTGTATACGCTGGGTGCTACAGATTGGCAAACCATCAAAACAGTTTATATCCCTTCCGTAATGTCTAGGCTTTCTGACGACATCCGAGTGCTGACAGCCATCTCATGGACATATATTGTTATAGCAGAAATCCTAGGAGGTAGTAAAGGTATCGGTGTGCAAACATGGTTAGCCCAAAGATTGGGTAGGATGGATAAAGTGTATGCCTTGTTATTGATAATTGTCATTATCGGTATTTTACAAGATAAAATTTTTGCTTATCTAGATAAAGAGTTTTTCCCCTTTAAATACCAAAACAAAAACAAGTATCAAAAAGTAGAAGAGAAAAGCACTTTTGATGTGATCTTGGATTATGCCATGAAGAGCCTTGTATGGGTTTTGTTGGCCGTTTATTTATTGTTATTTTTTAACGAGTTTTTTGGTAATGTGAAAATCTTGACCCATTTCTTTGGCGAAACCGTTTGGGTTATACATTTCATTATGGTATCTGTTATATTTTATAAAGGGTATAAATTTTTTAAGCCCAAATTGAAACCATCAATAGGGTAGTGCACTCTAATCACTATTTACTCACTTAACGTAATTACTATAGGTATGGACAAAGGAGCAGAATCTGTCAATATGGAATTCTTTACCAAGCTTGAAACCGAGCTTCAGGAAAGTATCAATAAAATACTCAAGCATCCTTTCTTACGGAGGATTCATGATGGTTGGTTGAATAAAAGCCAGCTTCAATATTTTGTAAAACAATACTCCGTTTATTGTCGCTATTTCCCGAGATTTCTAGCTGCTGCTGCTGCGAATATTACGGATGATAAAACAAGAATGCCGATCATCGAGAATTTATGGGAAGAACATGGGGAAGGAAAGTTGGCCAAATCACACCGTATCTTGTTCGATGCTTTTGCAGCTTCTTTAGATATTTCCGGCAAAGAGCTAGATGAAGCAGAACCTTTGCCGACTACCCGCATTTGTTGTGAAAACCTCATCAACCTTTGCCATGATGGTCACTTCCTCGAAAGCCTCGGTGCATTGGGGCCGGGTACGGAGTTTTTTACCAATGATGAATATACCATCATTGCAGAAGGCCTTCGTAAATATGATTTCCTTACGGAAAAAGACATCGAATTTTGGACGGTGCACATCAGTCTTGACGAAGATCATTATTCAGAAATGGTAGAAGCGATCGTTCCTTGGGCAAACACTTTAGAAAATCGCTACTTGATTAAAACCGGAGCCAAAAAGGCAATTGATCTCGAAATTTTATTCTGGGATGGATTGGAGGATAATTTGCCGAATCGATAATAGGAAAGATACAAACCTAATACGAAGCACAATTATTCAAGAGGCCGCCGTCTTACAGCACAGCGTTCTAACATCTAAAGTGAGCGCAGCGAACGATCTAACATCTAACAGCGTAGCGATCTAAAATCTAAGAATGAGCGAAGCGAATGATCTAACATCTAAAAGTGAGCGCTAGCGAACGATCTAAAATTTAAAAATGATAAAATTCAACGACAATCCAAACCAGCAAAACATCGTCGAACTTCGCGGCATCTCCCAAAGTTACGACGGAGGTAAAAATTACATCATCAAAGACCTAAACTTGCTGATAGAGGACAAACCCAACCAAGGACAATTCATCGTGATCCTCGGTATGTCCGGCAGTGGAAAATCAACCCTCTTACGATACATCGCTGGCCTACAAGAACCAACAACAGGAACCGTCAAAGTCAAAGGCAAACCCGTTGGTGCGGATAATCGCGTAAGTATGGTTTTCCAGCAATATTCCTCCTTACCTTGGATGTCCGTTTTAGATAATGTTTCCCTGGCTATGCGATACAAAGGCATTTCTGAAAAAGAACGCAACGAAAAAGCGATGGAGATTATCGAAATTATGGGCTTGAAAGGACACGAACACAAATACGCTCAATATCCTACTTTATCAGGTGGCCAATTACAGCGGGTAGCCATCGGAAGAAGTTTGTTAGCCAATTCTGAAATTCTCTTAATGGATGAACCTTTCGGTGCTTTGGATGTAAAAACCCGCTTGCAAATGCAGGACTTATTGACTAGTATTTGGAACAAGATGCACCCGACCATCATTTTTGTAACCCACGATATTTCAGAAGCCGTCTACTTAGCCGAAGATATCTACATCCTGAAATCAGCTCCATCCCATATTGCCGAGCATATCCATGTCGATCTACCCTTCAATAGAACTCGCCAAATCAAAAGAGATCCAAGATTTATCGAGCTGGTTCATGAGGTGGAGGATCGGATGGTGAGCGTTGGGGAGCTAGGATAGAGAAAAAGGTACGGGTTCGCTTCAAGCTAACCCGTACCTTTTATGGTAAGTCTAAAATCTAACATCTAAGAGCGAAGCGCCTGCCTGCTTGTCGCACGACAGACAGGATCTAATGTCTAAAAGTAAGCGCCAGCGAACGATCTAACATCTAACATCTAAGAGCGAAGCGATCTAATGTCTAATATCATCTCGGCAAAACCTCTCCCTCCATCCAAGGCGCACCTTTTTCTAACAATTCTTTCGCCAAGGCAGAAAGCTCCTGTAAATTCTTTTCTAAGCCTTTCTGAATACTTTTCATTTCCGTAGTTGCAATTTCCAAACTTCTTTTGTGACTCGCTGTTGGCCCATAAGTAGAATGATCTATGCCTCTGCTAACAGCAAATAGCCGTTCCCCTATGGTAGGCTTCGTTTTTTCCCCGGGTTGCCTTTTGGATGGGCTTCCGTTCAGTTGCACATCAAGTTCGAGCAGGTTCTTCCTGATGGTTGTAAGGCGAGTATCCAATGCACCCGTTTCCGTTGTGGATTGGGCAATCGCTTTTTTCATACCCGCCACTTTGGTCTTCGCATTTTTAAGCGCAAGATTTAAAGCCGATGATGCCCGTACGCCATTTTCGTACTGTCGCCAGAACGCGGCAACGTCTTTTGGACTAGCTCCTTCTAGTGCCCCTTTCCGCAAGGGCACTACCTCAAATTCTTGTGACTCTGATAGTGATGTGATAACCCCATTAACTTCCTTCGATAAGCTCACAGAAAAGGTTCCTGGCGCAACCATCAAGCCAGATGGTGGCCCGCCCCAAGACATGCCTCCTTTAGGTTTTTCCAAATCAATGGCATAAGGAGCCGGATACTTCAAATCCCAAGCAATTCGTTGAAAGCCTTTCTTCTCCGGCCCAATGATTGACAACATTACCTGCACGATCTTTTATTGTTAACCAAATTTTAGGTTGATCTTCCATCTTTTCCGCATCAACAGCATCCCAACCGGGGAAAGCAATCGCCTGTTTTTGTTCCTTGAGTTTTTTCTCCTTTTCTTTTCTGACTGCTTTCTGGGTTTTCAAATCTTCTTTTAAATAATAGGTGAAGACCGCTCCAAAATCAGGATTCGGTGCGACGAAATGAGCAGCACCCTGAGAACCCTTGTCTCCATAAAAAGACAAATTCGGGCGAGGAATATACCACCATGCGTTACGCAAAGGGAATAAAGTCGCTGTTTCTTGAAGTTGTTCCTCCGAAATATTGCGGAATACATTGATGTCATCATAAACATAAAAACTCCGGCCAAAAGATGCACCAACCAAATCATCTTCCCTCCGTTGAATGACCAAATCCCTAAAAGAAATTGTCGGTACTCCTTCTTTTAATTTCGTCCATTTTTTTCCACCATTAACCGTAAAATAAATCCCGAATTCCGTTCCGGCAAAAAGTAAATCCGCCTTGACATGATCTTGCACAACACGCCAGACAAATGTCCTGTCCGGGATATTCCCTGCAATAGAACGCCAGGTTTTTCCCTTATCTGTACTCTTGATTAAGTAAGGTTTAAAATCTCCATATTTATGATTGTCAAAAGCTACATATACCGTGTTAGCGTCAAACAAATCTGCTTTTATATCATTGATAAA
>JAHDGC010000445.1 GCA_020627865.1 Saprospiraceae bacterium
AATTATCCGCTGCGGAAAAACCAATGGTAATGTCGTGTGTTGCTTGGGTTGCAACAAAGCTTAAAGTAACCGTCGAAGCGGTTGAATTCAGTGCTATAAGGCCAGTCATATCCGTAGCAGGAGGAGGTGTAGTAGTAGTAGAAGAAGGGAAATCTAAATATAGGGAAAATACGCCATTAGGGAAGGTACTCCCAATACTTATTGATGTAAATGTGCCTTCAAAAGTTATTTCATATGTTGTTCCTATTGTAAGGCCCGAAACATTAGTTGTCCAACCTTCAAAATTAGGCCGACCATTAAAATTAGTGCCGCTAGGTTCGTATGCACCTACCGCCCAAGTATCTCCAGGAACAGCGTTCGGGTATAAATCGCCTAAAGGACCTGCGGCCCAATTGATAGCAGCTTCGTTTATAATCCAACCTACATTTTCATTGTCTATATCAGGAGACCCCCCATTCCCAAATTTTACCCAACCCGTGGGACTAACGTCCACACCTGTTGGTGTGATCGGCATGTCAACTATTGATTGCGCCGACAAGTTTAGACAAGAGCATAAGAAGCAACTTACTAAAAGTAAAGTGAAAAATTTTAAAGGTATTCTTTTGGGATGTTTGTGTGAATAAAGTTTAGAATACATAATTTTTGAAAAATTTAGGTTACTCATTTATTTAACCATGAGAAAAATAAAGAAGACATAGCCCTAGTGTTTAATAGTGATGTACGTTTGCATCATTATTAGTCCAAGCCTTTGGCAAGTGGGTGACTCTGCCAAAAAGTATCTTCTAGTTAAAAAACAATCGGGATGGGAATGCAAGCTGCCTGCCAAGCCTGCCTTTCAGGTTGCGCAGACAGAAACGGATGGGATAATCAATTTTTGGAATCTCTCTAATAATTAAAAATCATTATACACAAAAATAAGTATTAATATTTTGTCTCAGGTGAAATGAAGGAAAAGGCACAGTCGATTTTGTTAGCACAAATTGTTACAAAGAAAAAATTGGGGTACTACAAAGCCCTACACCACATTATACAAAACTGTAATTCAATTAGTTATGCTTCACTCTTTTTTTCTCGCCCAAATACCATAGTCGCCCAACTCCTTTAGCCTATTTTATTCCTGAATACTTATCCTCAATTCCTGGAAGTTGTCTCCAATATCTATCCTTGCTCATTTTATGGATTAAGGGCTTGTTTGGGATTTTATTTACCACCATTCCAATCGCTATGCTTTAAAATTTATGGTACGATGGAAGGAGGTAGTATGAAAAGTAGTATCACAAAATGCTACAGGATTGTATAAGATTATGATTATCAGCTATATATCTAAAAATCATTTTGACACCCTTTTCGGTTTTTAAATTAAAGATTATAGTAAACTATACCTTACATTTACAGTAGTTTTATCAATAAAAGATAATGATGGGTGATGATAAAATTTATAAAAGACCTGTACAAAATTAAAGTATGCGCTATGTTCCTCCTTTTTCTAGCAGGATGCACATCAAATAAAGAAATTAATATTAACACACTCTCTGAAATCTATAAGCAAGTAGACAGCCTGAATCAAGTCTTGGAATCTGCTTATTATTGCCGTGATGATACCTTCAGGCAATCTGATAGCCTTTTGCAATTTTCAAAAAAGTTAAACTATAAGAAAGGGGAAATCGAAGCTCTCGGAAATGTAGCGAGGCACCATATCAGAAATAATCGCACCAAGGAGATTGTTTTGCTTTACGATACCTACCAACAAACAATAGCGGAAACTAGGCCTGACGAAGTTAAGGCAGCATTGCTGTGCAAGCTTGGCAAAATGGCATTAAATCTCCAAAATTGGAGTGCAGCCTTAGACCATGCCCTCCACGCCGAGAAAATTTGCAAGGCCTCAAATGATGAACGAAATTTGATAGAAGCCCTTGCCCTACAGGGACAGCTTTATGGTATGACCCGGATTAATACGGATAAATCAATGGCATGTCTCAGGGCCTCCCTTGATCTTTCCTTGAAGATCGGATTTGAAAGAGGCATATCACGAGCCTATAACAACATAGGTAATCTTTATAAGAGCGAAAGCAATTTTGAAGAAGCTTTATCTTACTACAAAAAAGCTAGTGCCATTAATGAGCGAATGGGCTTTACAGATTACCAAACTATAAATTATGGTATGATAGCTTCTGTTTTATGTGCTGATGAAAGATGCCACGAAGCTGAAGCACTTTATGACAAATCTTATGAAATTGCCGAAAAAGTCAATGACAGGAAAAGCCAAATACTTGCTGTCAGGAATTCTTTCAGTTTACTGAAAAGTATGGGAAGAGCAGAAGAAGCTTTGGAGCGACTTATTCAGGCGCGCGATACGGCAAAATTTTATCATCTCCATCGCCTTTTACGGCTTTGCTCCCAGACTTTGTATGAGCATTATATGGAAAAAAACAATGACAAACTTGCCCTTGAGAACTATATGGCGTATAAGAACGCAGAAGATAGTTTGGCCTTAAAAAAAAATGCGTTAGCCATACTAAAAACAGAGCTGCAATATGGTAGGGAGCAAGACCAGATAGCAGAAGAAAAAGACAAGTTGCAATTCAAATTTTTACTGTTTTTTTTAGTAGCTTTCCTGAGTTTTGTGGCCTACACTGCCTATCAGAAATACAAGCAAAAGATCAGCGAGATTGCCAACAAACAAAAAGAAAATAAATTGCTTAAGGAAAAGTTGGAGCTGAAAAATAAAGAATTAACCAGCAACATTGTCCATCAAATCCGGCTATCGGAAAATCGGAAACAAATTGCAGATTACCTGAAGGAAGAGAAGAAAAAATTCAGTGCATCCTACTACCCTATTCTGGATAAAATTATTGCTAAATTAAGTAATGGGAATCAAGAGCAGGTTTGGTCAGAGTTCGAATTTCATTTTAACCAAATTCACCAAAGTTTTTTCCAAATCCTTAGTGCGAAGTTTCCCAATATTACCATTAACGAAAAAAGGCTTTGTGCTTTCTTGGTCATGAATATGAACACGCGGGAGATTTCGGCCTTGACGGGACAGAGTGAACGGGCGATTCATCAAGCGAGAACGAGGCTGCGGAATAAGATTGGAATCAAGGGAAAAAATATTAGTATCTCGAATTTTTTGGCTGGCCTGAATTTGGAGAATTGATATTATCATTGCTTACACATCTGCAAATCATACCATAATTATAGCTTGAATCCACCAATGTTTACAAGGTATGTTAAAATGTAAAACCAATAAACATTATTACAAAATACAACATAGTAATGTAAAATACTGATTATCAAAGGTATATCCAAAATATGTTTTACAGACATTTAAGTTTCAAAATTAAAAATTGTATAAAGGATACCTTACATTTACAATGGGTTAATACAACATATTAAGTGAATCATTGTCGATGAATGTGATCAGACATTTTTTTAAAATAAAATTGCTCTTCCTTCCTATCTTTCTCTTGGTAGGATGTACATCGAATGAAGAGCAGGTTGCGGCACTTGACCAAATTCACATACAAATTGATAGCTCAAATCATGTATTAAAATCAGCTTACTATTGCCGTGATGATACTTTCAGGCAAGCAGATAGTGTATTACAATTTTCAAAAATAGTAAAATATAAGCAAGGAGAGATACAAGCCCTAACCAATGTGGTCAGGCATCATATTCGCAATAATCGCACGAAGGAAATCATCTTGCTGTATGACGAATATCAGCCTATCATCGACGAGACAAAGCCTGATGCAGTAAAGGCCGAACTCCTATTCAGTCTTGGGAATATGGCCTTGAGTCTTCAGCATTGGGATGCTGCATTGGATCATGCCTTTCATGCCGAGAAAGTTTACAACTCCCTACATGATGATTTTGGATTGGCCGAAACGATGGCCTTGTTGGGGAATATTTATAGCAGCAAAATCGACAGGGATAAAGCTATGGAATATGTTCAGGCTTCGCTTGATCTTTCCCTGAAAATTGGCTTCGAAAGGGGAGCGGCTCGTGCTTATAATAATTTAGGCAATTTCTATATGATGCCTAAATTGGATGCAGAAACGGCCTTATCTTATTTTCATAAGGCAAAAGCAATTAATGAACGATTGGGGTATACCGATTATCTGACCGTGAATTATAATAATATTGCTTCCATTTTATGTGCAACGGGATCATGTGGGGAGGCAGAAAAATTATTTGAGCAATCCTATGCTGTTGCGCATAAAGCCAATGATCGGGTTTCCAAAATATTCATTGCGTTTAAGACTTTCAATCTGCTAAAGAAATCTGGAAGGACAGAAAAGGCGATACAAAATATCATGCAAGCTCGGGACACCGCGACGTTTTATCAGCTTCCGCATCTTGCCTCCATTTGTAATAATATTTTATACAAGCATTATGAACAAAAGGGTAATGATAAGCTCGCCCTCGAAAGCTATATCCAATACAGAAATACGGAGGATAGTTTAAACCTCAAACGAAATGCCATAGAAATATTAAAATTGGAAAAGAAACATGAGAAGGTGCAGGGTAAGATTGAAAGCAAGGCAGAAAGAATGCGGTTCAATTTACTGCTTATGCTATTTGGAACATTCCTGCTCTCTGCATGCTACATTGCATATCAGAAATACAAGCAAAAAGTCAAAGAGATCGTGAACAAGCAAAGAGAAAATAAATTACTCACGGAAAAACTGGAATTGAAGAATAAGGAATTGACCAGCAACATTG
The DNA here is from genome assembly GCA_020627865.1 of Saprospiraceae bacterium. Taxonomy (GTDB): domain Bacteria; phylum Bacteroidota; class Bacteroidia; order Chitinophagales; family Saprospiraceae; genus JAHDGC01. Next base: position 4,723 of record JAHDGC010000445.1, read on the forward strand.
TCCACCAAATTCGCTTATCGGAAAACCGGAAACAGATTTCAGATTACCTGAAGGAAGAAAAGAAAAAATTCAGCGCTTCGTATTATCCTATTTTGGATAAGATTATTGATAAACTGAACCATGACAATCAGGAACACGTTTGGTCAGAATTTGAATTTCATTTTAACCAAATTCACCAAAGCTTTTTCCAAACCCTTAGTGCGAAGTATCCCAACATCACGGTAAATGAAAAAAGGCTTTGTGCTTTCCTGATTATGAACATGAATACTAGAGAAATTTCTGCCTTGACAGGGCAGAGTGAACGAGCCATTCATCAAGCGAGGACAAGGTTGCGAAACAAAATTGGGATCAAAGGAAAAAGTATCAGTATCTCGAATTTCTTGGCCAGTTTGGAAAATCAGAATTAAGTTATTATTAGAGAGAAAGAAAATCGTAGCACTTACCCCTAAGAGAAAACATACGCTACACCTTTTTTTGCTATTCAAAACAAACACCCCTCTAGACCCGCCCCAACAAACCAGCTGTACAACAATATGCAGCCAAAATTACTATGTAACAAATTATCAAACTAAATAAACAATTATGTTGAAATTCAAACTACCGTTTTTGTTGTTACTACTGTTTACAACATTAGCATTCAGCCAAACCACCCAACCCGGTGGATTCGATTACCAATGGAATAACTTCACCACTGAAGATCATCAACTAGGACAAAGACAAGTGCCCTTCGATTACACAGGTGTCCGAGAAATTCATGAAGTGCCAGCACCCGGCATTCATCCCAGAATCTACTTTGGTCCGGATGAAATACCAGATTTAAGAAACCGATTAGAAACAACAGCTAGTGGACAAGCCGCCAGGAGAGTAATCCATGCATACAATGTGTTATTGCATCGGGGTTATTTTGGCGGAACATATTTACACGCTGATCCTTACGGGAAAGATCCTGCGGGGAATAGATTGGTCGGCAATGCTGGATTATGGGATCAAAAAGCATACTACCAAAAGTTAATTAATAATGACAACACCGTTTGGGACAATGAACCTAACACGACAAGGCACATGCGTGTGGCTGGTGTTATGGCCATCGAAGCATTTGAATGTTTGCTTTGGCAGGGCGAGTACGACGACGATACGGACATGTACTACGATGACAGGGCCGCCATGCTCGGAACGGCTATGGCTAACTGGGCCAACATGGTCAAGAACGATCCAAGCATACAACTGGACAGCCTCAACTACACCTATTTCGGAGGCATCAATATGGCAATGGCTTACGATTTCAATTACCACGCCATGACCACCGCACAACGGGATGTTGTCCGGGAATGTATCGCCGCAATGGTGCCTTACTTCCCTCGTCATGGTGCCTATACCACCGCTTATGCGAACACCAGCAACTGGAACGGGCTGAACTCCTTCGAGCTGATCATGAATCTGGCCATCGAGGGCGAACCGGGACACAAGCCCAGCATGACACATTACTGGGCAAGGTCTTATCATAATTTCATCAACTATGGATTCTACCCTTCCGGTGCACCTTCCGAGGGGTTGGGTAAAAATTACATGTTCACCACCTCCGCCATTGCACTAGCGAAAAGAGGCTACAGTATGTTAGGTCATCCGCATATGAAAAAATATGGACAAGATTATCTGAATGCCATCACCCAGCCTTTCGGATACTT
>JAHDGC010000446.1 GCA_020627865.1 Saprospiraceae bacterium
CCCAAAACCTCCTTGCCTGATAAGCATTGCGTTTGGAGATATAAACGAGGCCTGCCTTTTTTTATTGCCGTCCAAAAGTTTAAATTCTGCCCCTCCGTGCACCGTCAAACGCATGGGCAAACCAATATTTAAATTATTATTAATATCTAAAAGACTATTATTCGGGGTGTTGATATGTTTGAGGGAAATTCCGCCGTATAACTTGCGACTATATAATAAAAGTCCACTGGAAATATCCACATACGTTTTGGTTAAATCTTCTGGTTGGATTTCTTCCGAATCATTGATCGCACCTTCCAGATCATCTAATTGATCATAAAATACCAATTTATCCCAATCCAAACGATTTTGTAAGACACCAGCCTCTATACCAAGTTTTACAAACAGGTCATCCGTAATCGCCAATTTATAGGCATAAACCCCACTCAACTTGTTTGTTTTATAAATCCCCTGCCCAGCATCATCCGTCATGACCACAACCCCTAGGCCACTATTGGTACTTTTAAAGAACTGATCGTAGGAGGCTGCATAGGTGGAATACGCCTTGAGTGCCGTCCATTGATTCCTGTAATTTAGGGAAATCGCAGGAGCCGTAGAGTTGCCAGCAAAAGCAGGGTTCACCTGTAGGGGAGCGGCATAGAATTGGCTAAATATCGGGTCTTGTGCCTGCAGATTTGTATAAAAAAATACAAAAAAGCAAAATAGTGTTATGATTTGTCTTAGCATAGGCTTTTTATATTATACGAAAGCAGAGAAAAACGGTTCAGAACGATTAAGTTTGTTTAATTAAAGATTGCTTCTTTTTTAGGCATCCACAATTGTCGCACACACAATAGGTTTTAATGGTGTCGATACGCTGTACCCCTAAAATCTACTACTTATTTTTCCTAATTGCTACAAATGGAGCCGGAACTACGTTCCTTTTTTCTGCTATAAGCAAGCTTTTACAGCTCCAGAGGAGCGGAACCGTTTGTAGAAAAGGTTAAATTATAATCTAACTAGGTGCGTAGCACCGACACCAAATGACAATTCGGGGTGTCCCCTTATTTTGGAATAAGTAAAATTGCACAAATATTTATTTAATAAAGAAATATTCTATAGAAATATTTGAACGCTGTTTGCCAAAAAATGTTAAATCGGTGTTTAAAAAGAATATTTCCACAGAATAATCTTTCTAATAACGTTTCCTTAACAGATTAATTATTACGATTTTCAATCAAGAGTAATCAAGTTTATTTAGAACAAGCAAACCCATTTATTTACAATACTCCATCATAAGATATGAAAATTTATAAACTTCCCCTTATTTTTATGCTGATTATTGGTGTTTCTCCTTTGAAGGCACAGCAAATCATCCAGCAATCACTGGAATGGGCCGAAGCTCCCATTATTCATAATCCATCCGGACAATTTCCGGTAGAGATATTCCATTTTAAAGGAGCTGCTATAAGCGATCAACATGATGGCCTTCCGGTGTTCTCATACACTTATGAGGTTTCTGGTCCTGGTAGTATTCAGGTGATGCTACAGGAAACTAATTTTGATTACTTGGATAAAAATCCAGCGGATAACGATGTTTTCCTTTCTCCCGAATTAAAGATCAACACCGCTATTTATCAAAATAGGAATCGGTATTTTGCACATATCTCCTTTATTCCCATTATAAAATCGGGGAGCAGCTATCAGAAGTTGTTAAATTTCAAAATACGGGCCGACTACCGGCCACAAACAAGCCCTCAAGTCAGCTACACTCGTGGCCCAGATCAGTCTGTATTAACCTCCGGATCAATTTTTAAAATGGCGATACCACAAACGGGTATGTATAAAATTGACAGGAGTTTTCTAGAATCGCTTGAAGTTCCGGTGAACGACCTTGACCCGAAGCAAATCCAGATATTCGGTAATCGCGGTGGGCGCGTTCCGGAGTTAATCAGTATCGAAAGGGATCAAGATTTGGTAGAACATCCTGTGTTTATTTCCGGTGAGGCAGATGGCAGCTTTGATGCAAATGATTTTATCCTGTTTTATGCTGAAGGCCCGAATCGCTGGTATTTCAATGATATGGAGCAGGCTTTTGACTTTGAGAAGAATGTTTTTGACGATAACAATTATTATTTCCTAAAAATTGGGGATGCCAACGGTCTCCGGATACAAACGCTACCCGAAGTCAATTCGACGAACATCATCAATGAATTCGATGATTTTGCCCGAATCGAAGTAGATCAGTACAACCTGCTCCGAGAATTTGCCTCCGCGCAAGGCTCCGGAAAATCTTGGGTTGGGGATAGTTATAAAAATGTACGCACCCGTGATTATGAGATTAATATCCCTAATATCATCGCAACAAGCCAGAAGCCCGCTCGGATTAAGTCAGAATTCTATGCCCGTTCAGGAAATACAAGCAGTTTTAATATTAACATAGCCGGACAAAGCTTTTCCAAGAATATATCCTCTGTTGCCCTTTCCAATGTAGAATCCGCCTATGCCAGAAGCTCCGTTATGCAGGAAGCGTTTACGACAAATAGCAATCAACTGGATATTACGGTAAATTACCCCGCTATTGGAGATGGCTCTAATGAAGGTTGGCTGGATTATATACAGGTCAATGCTGGCAGACAGCTAACAATGACAGGAGAAATGATGGCCTTTCGGAATATCAGTACGATGGATATAGATGATGCCCGTTTTCAATTGTCTAATGCGAATAGCAACATAGAAATCTGGGACATTAGTAATCCGTTAGTGCCTTCAAAATATAGTACACAATTGTCTGGAGATGTTTTGAGTTTTGGCAGTGCCACAAAAGACGAAGATGCTCCACGAAATTTTATTGCCTTTAACCGAACAGCATCTTTGCTGGCTCCCGTTGCCGTTGGAAAAATAGCAAACCAAAATCTGCACGAGTTGCCCGCACCGCAACTGCTCATTGTTTACCATCCTGAATTTATAGATGCAGCCCAGACACTTGCCGCCCATCGGGCAGCACATAGTGATTTGACAGTCCAAATTGCCAATATTAATGAAATTTACAATGAATTTTCCTCTGGCAGAGTTGATCCTACGGCAGTACGGGACTTCGTCAGGTATTTATACCAAAGAAGTGATATGGAGGGCAACAGTACTTTGAAATATTTGCTCTTGCTGGGAGATGGTTCTTTTGACTATAGAAATCGGTTAGAGCTTGCTGCCGAAAACACCCATAATTTTGTTCCGGTTTACGAAACCGACCAATCCATGCACCCGATTAACTCTTTCCCTTCCGATGATTTTTTTACTTTAATTTCGGATAATGAAGGAACAGGCTTACTGACTGGCGCTTTGGATATTGCCGTAGGGCGAATTCCTGCCCGAACTGCTTCGGAGGCCATTGCCGTTGTTCAAAAAATAATTAAATACGATACCGATCCGGGCTGCATGGGCGATTGGCGCAACAAAATAACCCATAATGCCGACGATCAGGATAACAATTTGCACTTGAGGGATGCGGATATGATTGCTCAGAAGCTTGTTGATCAAAGTTCTATTTTTAATCACGATAAGATTTACTTTGACGCCCACATCCAAAATTCAACCCCAGGAGGAGAACGCTACCCAACCGTAACGGAGGCCATTAACAGAAATATGTTCCGAGGACATCTTATTATGTCCTATTTGGGGCATGGTGGCTCTTCCGGCTGGGCACAAGAACGGGTATTAACGATTCAGGACATCAATTCTTGGACAAATATCAACCAATTGCCCTTGGTGATTACAGCAACTTGTTCCTTTGCAGGGTATGATGAACCCAACTACACTACAGGAGGAGAACATATGGTCTTGAATGCAAGTGGTGGTGCTATTGCTTTGTATACAACAGTGCGGGCGGTATTCGCAGGGCCAAATTCTGACTTAACAGAAGCCGCCTATGACCACTTAATCGGGGTAGATTCTCAAAGTCGCCCAACGATAGGAGAAGCTTTACGACGGGCGAAAAACCAGACCAGCGGCTCCAGCAATGCCCGGAAATTTACCCTTTTGGGAGATCCTTCCATGCATCTGGCCATTCCGCGCTATAATGTTACGACGACTTCCATTAACGGTGTCGATGTAAATACCGCTTTAGCAGATACCATTCAGGCCTTACAAGAAGTAACCATTACCGGCCAGATTACGGATGACAATAATGAACTGATGACGAGTTTTAACGGCAAAATTTACCCCACGATTTATGATAAAAAAGTAGTGGCCTCTACCCTTGGGCAGAATAGCGACAGTTCTCCACGTGACTTCGAACTTCAAAAAAATATTATTTTTAAAGGTATAGCTAGCGTCACCAACGGTACTTTTAGTTTTACTTTTATCGTCCCTAAAGATATTAATTACAATTTTGGCCAAGGGAAAATCAGTTATTATGCCAGTGATGAAGTATCCAGAGACGCTAATGGTTTTTATGATAATTTGATTATTGGCGGCACCGCACAAGATGGTATTAAAGATGACTTAGGGCCTTTGGTAGAAGTATTTATGAATAATGAAGACTTTGTATCTGGGGGGATTACGGATGAAAATCCTACCCTACTGGTCAAGCTTTCTGATGATTATGGTATTAATGTTGTTGGAAATAGTATTGGTCACGACTTAATTGGCGTTTTAGACCAAAATACCGAGTCCCCCTATTTGCTCAATGATTTTTATGAATCGGCACTGGATGATTATACCAAAGGTACGGTTACATATCCATTACTGAATTTAGAAGAGGGTTTGCATCATATAAAAGTAAAAGCTTGGGACATCTCCAATAATGCAGGAGAAGGCTTCACTGAATTTGTGGTGGCCAAGTCCGGAAAAGCAGCACTAGACCATGTTCTCAATTACCCTAATCCTTTTACGACGCATACCAATTTCCAATTTGAGCATAATCTGCCCAATCAGGAAATAGATGTGTTGATTAGAATTTTCACCGTTTCCGGGAAACTTGTAAAGACTATTCGACAAACGGTAGCCACTACGGGCTATCGGATCTCGGATAAGATCGCTTGGGATGGTCGAGACGATTATGGAGGGGATTTAGGGCGAGGAATTTACCTCTATAAGGTAAAAGTTCGGGCAAATGGTAATACAGATGCTGACGCAATGGCGGAAAGTGACTTTGAAAAACTCGTGATTTTAAAATAAGAGGTTCTTGATAATTTTTGTGTTTCTTACGTCCCAGCCATTTTATGACCGGCAATGATATGCCGTTCCGATGGAACTCATATCGAAAAACGTACTCAAAATTTATTTTTTTTGCAAAAATTATTAGAGAACGAAAATAAAAATCTCAGTATTAAGACTTTTTTAAGCAAAAACACGTTTAAATCTTGGTTTTATCCACGATTAACTTAGACAAACCATATTATTTATTTCTATCATCCTTATATTTGCGGCATTAAATTATTTGAAAATACCTATTATGAAAAATATCTTAATCTTAATTACACTATTTTCCCTCCTGCTTTTAACTTCCCAACGTTTAATGGGACAGTTTAATGGTTGTGCATATAATGCCCAAACCGGGGAATGGCACACACCGGGTGATCCAAGCAAGCCCTGTGTGAATACGATACTCACGGCAGTTCCTTTTTTAAGAATTGTTCCGGATGCCCGTTCTGGTGCAATGGGCGATACCGGAATCGCCATTTCTCCTGATGCAAATGCGATGCATTTTAATGCTTCCAAACTTGCCTTTGCGGACAAAGATCTTGGAATTTCTGTAACCTATACACCTTGGCTCAGGGCTTTGGGGCTTACAGATGTGTACATGGCTTACCTTTCTGCTTATAAAAGAATAGACAAAATGCAAAGTTTAGGCTTCGGACTTCGTTTTTTCTCTTTGGGTAGTATCAGCTTTACAGATGAAAGTGGTGCACCAAAAGGAGAAGGCAACCCAAATGAGTTTGAGATAGCCTTGAGTTATGCTCGTCAATTGTCTCCTAACTTTAGTGTGGCTATTGGTGGTAAATTTATTTATTCTAACCTTGCTGGTGGTCAAACCATCGGGGATATTGACATCACACCGGGTGTAGCTGGTGCGGCAGATATTTCTATGACTTACCAAAAACCTATTCAACTTTCGGACAATAAAACGAATCTGACGGTTGGATTGGCGATTACCAATATTGGGACTAAAATTTCTTATACCAACTCTATCAACAAGGATTTCATCCCGACCAACTTGGGCCTAGGTGCCGCTTGGGAATTTAATTTTGATGAGTACAATAGCTTTACTATCTCTACAGATATTAATAAATTGTTGGTACCGACGCCATGTCTTGACGATCCAAATACGCCTGAGAATGAGTGTGATTTGGATGGTGTTGATGGCTTAGATTATCGTCAAAAATCTCCTATTTCTGGTATGTTTAGTTCCTTCGGAGATG
>JAHDGC010000447.1:0-6154 GCA_020627865.1 Saprospiraceae bacterium
TAATTTTATCAAGGTGCGAAAATTTTTTTTTCAACACTACATAACATTTTTGCGCGGGTTCAACAGCAATTACTTTCGCTCCTAGATGATAAAAGACATGGGTTCTACTCCCCATGTTTGCACCCACATCAAAACAAAGATCACCATCTTGGATAAATTGTTTGTAAAAGTTGAGGTAAATATGTTGTTTTCTCCAATTTCGTATTTTATTTTTTATTTTTTTTATCATTCTCCGATTAGATGTAGTTACACGAAATTAGTTTACTAAATTTATGAAATATTGTTTATTTTTGAATGTTTATTCTAATTAATTCTTGTCACAAGATATAAAAAAGAGTGTGTATTTGTATGAAAATAGAAACCGTATCTTTAAGTTTTTTTTTATTACTTGGTTTTGTGAGCTGTTTTGTTGTGAAAGGTTTAGAAATCAAGGATGCTGATATGAAAATTAACCTTCGTTGGATAAAAGGCTACGATGAGGAAACTCCCAAAAAAGTTGAATTGGGCTTACAATGGATATTATCTTATTTAGGAGCGACCCTGCCAAAAGAAACGGCAAAGGATGTTTTTCGCTGGGAAAAAAAATCTTTATTGGTTTTAGATCTTTCTAAAGCTGGTTTTACGGAAAAGGCGAAGATTGTTTGGTTCCGAATTTTAAAAAAGATGAAAACAACCGAAGAATATACAAGGATGGGAGGTATTGATATTGGTCGATTTATAATGTTGACCTTTAATAGTAGTTGGCATTATTATGCGCTCACGGATGTTCCAAGGCGGTTGGGTACATTTGAAAAAGTATATTTACTAAAGGAGCAGACGATTGAAATTCAAAGAGGGGAATCTTGCGTAGCATATGGAAAAAGGCTAGTTCAATTGTCCGCAGTTACTAAAAATTTTCTGGAAATGGGTTTTCTCGCCTCGGAAGGAAAAGAGGATATCGCTGGAAAATTTACGAGATCAGAATTTGAAGTTTTTGATTTCATGCCGAATGGGCAACCTCGTTTTGCGATCTATAATGCTAAAGGAGAATTAAAAGCGAGTGGTGCTCCCCAATTGAGTGATGCAGGAAAACCGGCAAGATGTATGTGGTGCCATGAGTCGATTATCCAAAAAAGTTATATTGCTACGGAAGATACACCGCACTTGAATTTATTAAATCAAGAGGTGGCGATCTTCAACCAGAGACTTAAGGCTGAAAGAAATAATTTGAACACAACTTTAGCGTACGATAATCGGCATCAACATTCACTCGGAGAATTACTTTATATGACTTTCATGGAACCTTCGGCAAGAAGATTGGCAGCAGAGTGGGATATGGATATTGTTGAAATTGAGGAACTATTATCCTATAAAAAAACACATGAATTACATGAATATCAGAGTATTGATTTTGGGGAATTATATCATCGCAAAGATATTGAATACTTGACACCTTACCAAACACTTCAAACACCTGCATCCGCACGGAATTTCTCTATGTATGAGCCTGATTTTTTGTAAGGGTTAATTTTTGTACAAAGATATAGCATAAAATTAAGATAATCCATTGTACAATAGTTGTTGCGATTAAAGCTCCCATAGCTCCATAGAGAGGGATTAAAAAGTAGTTGCAAAAAAGATTAATACAGGCCGCGGAAATGAAGATAAAAACAACTTGATTTTCTTTATAGTACTTTATTAAAATACTTGTTTTAATAACATAGCCAAAAAATGGGAGAACCATGAGATAGCCGATGATATACATGTATATTGAAAGTTGTATTTGATATACTATCGGAATTAGAATATATATTGCTATGGTGAATGGCATTGCCAATAGTGCCCCTGTTTTAAGAACGAGGCTATCCATTTTTTGTAAACTACGCAAAGGAAGTCTATACATATTTTTTATGTAAGGAGCAACAAGGACCCTAGTGATAAGGAAAATTAATGTTAATATTTTGATGAAAATTTGGTAGGCTCCTAATATTTCTTTTTCCAAAAACCAGGCTATACAATATAAGTCAATTCTACTCTGTAAAAAACCTATAAAGGCAGGAATGAAAAATGGAAAAGCTGCGAAAAAAAATGCTTTATTGAACTGCCAAACTTTTGGTTTGAATACATCCTTTCCGAAAATAAGCGGATAGGTGATTGCTCGGAAAACTGCCGATAATGCGTATAGTTTAATGATTAGCAGACTGTCCAACTCTGTTTTATATAGTATTATAGATGCGGATATAAAGGATAAGATGAAAATCTCTGCAATAATAGGTGCGGTAAATTTTTTATGGTAAAGAAGAACAACATCAAACGAACGGTGTATGAAAGCACCCGTCATCCAAATTAGTATCCAAGAGAGAAATACTGTATTCCAGTAGTATATGGCTAAGCCAATCAGTGTAGGGAAGAGCAAGATGATTCTACTGAGAAAAGCTTCTTGCCACAGGGCGGAAATTTGGGAGGGAGCGTGGCTGAAGGCTCTCAATAAATAAGTGTTTTGTCCCCATGAGGTTAATAAAATGAATAAATTAACTACGATTAAAATAGATACAACTTCTCCCCATATCAATTCAGAAGTGAATCTAAGTGTTAAAAAAGATACTACAAATTGTGTAGAAGTTAATAAAAATTGGTACCCACCAAAACTGCTGATCGTTTTGCTCCTTTCTTTGATTTTGCGTAGTTGTCCTTTTTGCATTTTACTCATGATTGTTTCCCTTCTATCCAGTGAGTATATAGGTCATTTCTTTCTATTTTACTATAAAAATGTTTACAATATTTAGAATCTAGCATTTGCTTGACGTAAGGCTCTGATAACACTATATTTTTCTTGAAGCTCTTGTACAGGGCTGCATAATCTTTTTTATTGCCAACATTATAGTTTCGTAATTCAAATGTTTTGATTTTTAGAAAGTCTTTAATAATAGATACTTTTATTTGATTGGATAAATCTGTCCTGAGTAGTAATAATTCTACATTTTTGAATTTGTATATTTGCCATTTTTTATACTTGTCAAATGCTGTGGCATAAACATCAATTTGGGTAGCATATTTTAGTTCAACATCAAACCAGGTCAAAGGATATTCATGTGGCAGACAATGTATAAAAGTAGATTGTAAATCGGATATTTCCCCCGTGTAAAATCGTGCATCACTTTGATTGTAAAATCGAAATACCTCGAAAAATGCCGAGATGTTTCGTGCTATCGGTTCTCTTATTGCGGTGATCAACTTTATCGGCTTCCCCGCTTTGATTTTTTTATCATAAATTAATCCTCCTAGACTTTTACTATCTGGCCACCAACCTTTAGCTCGACATAGTTCGTATGCTTCCTGTATTTTTTTTTCTTGTAAGGAATGAATATGATAAACCGGATGAATATTTGCATTTTTTAGAGATTGATACAAAGACATGGAACCCACTTTAGCCATTGTATAGATCACTATAGGAACTGCCGACTTATCCAGTTGTCGTTTGGCCAGACGATATTGAAAATTCCCCTTTATATGGTAACGAAGAAATGATTTTAGAATATGCTTCATAGAGTATTAATTTACATCAGGAGTTATTTTCACCTTCCGCAAGGTGTAAAATCCTGGAGCGCGATTTTCATCAGAAAGAAAGAATATTTCATTTTTATTAACCTGTATCGCTTTTTGTTTATTCCCTTTATTGCGTGTTAACATCTTTTCTTTATAAAAAATTTGATTGTTTTTAATCGTAATATTTGTTGTGTCAAATAGTGTGTTTGTGATATCTGTATTCTTCGGAAGAATACCATTTGGGGTCTGATAATAGTAAACTATTTTGTTATCAACATGATCATAATCCGTAATGAGAATAGGTGTTTTTTCTTTCACTACATAAGCGTTACTTTGCTGGGACACACTGAATATGCTGTTTAATAATAACAATAAGAATACAGTAGGTGCTATTGTTATTGAAACTTTAATGTTTATTTTATCTGCTGCCGTTGTCAAGAAATAGAACATGACAAAAAGGAAAAGGAGGAGCCAAAATTTGGGGAATTTGAATAGTAGCGGCAATTCTAAAAAATACTTGATCGGAATATTGCAGCACAGGCATAAAACAAAGGTGAAAAACCATTGGCATTTCAAACTTACCTTTGATGTTTTTTGCCAAATAGCAACAAAGGGAAAGAGTAAAAGTATTCCAGCATAATAACTTTGATTTGGTGTTAAGAGTAATGCGGTCATGATCCAAACGGAGAAAGAAGCCAGTAAGTTATCTTTGTTTTTAAGCGTATATAATATGCTTGCTGATATAATTGTTGTTTTATAAGCTGCAACCGTAATTTTGTATAAAAGTATTGATGAGATGAATGGTTTGGGATTCAATACTTCATCATAAATGAAAATGTTCCTAAAAAGCATATTGGCAGATTTTGCCGCAGGGGTAAACCCGTCATACAAAATACCTTTGTTCGCCAATGGAAAAATATCATAAAGATAATACGACCAATGAGTTGGCGTGATAAAAGATAAAGATAAAATCAGCAGAGCCAAGCAAGCAAGTCCAAAGTACAAAATAAATTTAAACTGTTTATGTATGAATAGGTAAAAAACGAGTAGTGCCGGAAATATTTTCAATAGAACAGCTACGCCCCAACAAGTAGCACCCATGATGTTTTTTTTATTCTGGAGTGCAAGCAATCCCGCTAGGAGTAAATAGGACAGTAGAAAATAAACTTGTCCATAAAGTATATTGGTTTTTATCGGGATGTAAAAAATCAATGGTAGCAATAACAATAAATATGCAGGTGGTTCAAATTGTTTCCAGCATCTGAATGTCACTAGGGACAGTAGCAGCACACTAATGATGTTGAAGCTTAGTTTTGCAAAAGCAGGTTGCAAGAAAGAAAAGGGTAGAAAGAAGAACGCAAAAAAGGGTGTGTTGGGATAGTAAGCCGCAAAGATGTTCTGGAAACCACTGTGAACTATCTTATTGTTAAAATCAAGGGCATTATAAATTTGTGTGTCAAAAGTTCCAATTTTTAAGAATAGGGCGGCGAAATAGGCATTGGAAAAATCATGCAGATTGAAATGCCAAGATTGACACAGAAAATAAAGGCAGGATAAAAAAAAAGGTGCAAAATATAGAATGTTTTTTTTGTTCATCAAGCAGTATGTTTAATGAAATACATTGCAACCTTGGCCAGATTGTATTTGATTTTCATCTTCAATGCAGAAATACTCAACTCCTGCTTTGCCTTCACTTTTTTAAAATAATTAACCTCATTAACAACCCGATTTACAGCATAATTATAATACTTCCTCGGATAAGTTCTCTTGAATTCAATATCCCGATCCGTGCTCGTATCCCAATCCGGTGTCGTGGTATGAATATTAGAAACCTCTTCATACAATCCCGTCCCTTTGATCGGATAAGCCACCGTAATGGTAAAGTAATCCGGATCAGAAAGCTTGAGATGATGGATGGTTTGGTTAATGTCTTCCTCTGTCTCCCCGGGATAACCTAACATAATAAATGTACCCGTCTCAATCCCATGTTTTTTGCTCAACTGAATCATATCCCGAACAAGGCCAACTTCAACCCGCCTATCCATAGCGTCAATAATTTTCTGGGAACCACTCTCTGCCCCAATCCATACCCGAAATGCACCTGCTTCTTTAAGGAGTTGGATTACTTTTTTATTCATGCGGTCTGCACGGGTGATGCATTCAAATGGAATAATGGCGTTTCTTTTCAAAACCTCATCCCGAAAAGCTTCCAGCCATTTATGGCTTACGGTAAAAACATCATCCACAAACCAGAGGCTATCTGGATTGTATTTTTCTTTGATTTCTATCAGCTCATCTACAACTTTCGCTGGAGAGCGGCGGCGATAACTTTGACCATAAACCGCCGTACTACACCACTTGCAAGTGTATGGGCAGCCTCGCTGTGTACTAACCGATACCGTACTTTTTCCATGATGTTTTTTCCAGACTTCTAAGTACTGATGGAGGTCAATCTTTTTTCGGTTGGGAAAGGGAATATTATCAACAGGGCGAATTCGCTGACGTTTGGCTGTTTTTATAATTTCTCCTTCGGTGTTTTTGTACGCCAGTCCGGTGATGTGTCCAAATTCTACTCTATTTCCTTTGGCTATGGTCTGCACAATTTCCAGCATGGTTTGTTCGCCTTCTC
>JAHDGC010000447.1:6164-6398 GCA_020627865.1 Saprospiraceae bacterium
CAGAATGTCTGCTCCTGTGGCAAGATAGTTTTCAATATTGTACGTGATATCCGGTCCACCTAACACTATAATTGTATTTTTGAAAATATCGTTGCTTTTGAGGAACTTTACAATTTCGATGACATTGACCTTCGTCATCAAGTTCGTGTAGATGGGAATGACATCGGGTCGTTTTTTTACTAAAAATGCTTTCAGTTTTTCTTTGGATGAAAAAGTGGTATCAAAAACATCGGT
>JAHDGC010000448.1 GCA_020627865.1 Saprospiraceae bacterium
GTGTCTGGAACGTTTGCAGAGAAAAAAATTATTTAAATAAATTTAGATTACAATGCATTAACTTTGTGTTTAGATTTAAAAACCTAATCGCAATCCAATATCCAAACCCATAGAAATTTGCTTTTCTTTTAAAGCACTACTTTTGTGGAAATCCGTGAAATCATATCGAAAAGCAGGACCAACATATAACAACAATTTTTCAGAGATGTTATAATCTAGACCGATCATCGTATTCACAAAAAGATGGACTTTCTGATAAGCGTCGAGCTTATCTTCATTCAAGAAAAAATTAAGGGCTGGGCCAGCTTCTATAAAAAAGTTGAGTTTGTTTTTTTGTAAAAAATAATGTCGTAGTGCAACGGGGATTCCGATAAAATGAAAATCTCCGGAAGTATAAACAGTTGTCGGGAATGTAGGTTCACCAGATGGGATGGAGGGATCAAACCCGCCTTGGCCATTATGCTGGTTGCCCCACATCAATATCATTTCAGGGGCTTCATTGTATCCTAATTTTTGATAAGTCAATCCTGTTTTTATGGCAAACTTATTCCCTATAGGGATACTTAGGCCTACACCACCACCATAAGAAAATTTCGCGGTTTCTTCTTCACGTAAAAGTGTAAGCAAGCTCTCCGAGGAGGTCATGATACGGTGAGACATGCCTATAGTCGTGTTAATATCAAGGGTTGTTTTTTGCCCCCAAAGGAAAAAAGGAAAGCTTAAGAGTAAGAAAAAAGACAACAATTTCATAAAGATTATTACTTATATTGTTTTTTGTAAAAGGTACAACATTCATAAAAATACAAAAAGTTTCTAAATAAATCCTATCTTTGCCCCACACTTTATTCTTTGTTCGTTTCTGCCAAGTCTTATTGGTACAAGCTTGCCAAGTCTAGGATGCATTTTGTCACCTCTTGTTAAACTTGTACGATGGAGAACAAACGTTATACGGTAGAATCTCAAACCCCTTTCTCTGAAAGCTTGTTATGGCAACTCAATAGGGATTATTATCAGAAGGAGGGTGTTGAAGCTTGGCGTAACGGCACCGTTCCCGCCCACCTGACCACCAATTCAATGGTTGGAAAAACTTATGCAGAATTAATTTTTGGTTTTCTAAGGGATCTTGCAGCCAAGGGGCAAATGCAGGAGAAAGTTTATTTGCTTGAACTTGGTGGAGGAAATGGTCGGCTGGCTTTTCATGTACTGAAACACCTAGAATTATTGATAACACAAATGGAGCTTGATTTGCCTCCTTATTGTTATATTTTTAGTGACATCGTGGAAGATAATCTGGACTTTATTCAAAATCACGAGCAGTTACAAACTTATTTTAAGCAAGGCATTTTGGATGTCGCTTATTTTGACGGGATTAAAAGCGAGCTTGTCGAACTTCGATACTCGGGGGATACGATTACGGCCCAAAGTTTGGCACAGCCTTTATTGGTCATTGCGAATTATTTTTTTGATTCCATTCCTTGCGATCTTTTTCATTTTAAATACAACAAAATTTCTGCCTGTACTGTATCGCTAGAAACGAATATAGATTTGAAGCAGCAAGATAAAGAAATTTTATTAAAACAAATTGACGTTACTTATCAAGATCTCCCCGTCACATTTCCTTATTACCAAGAAACGGAATTCAACAGCATTTTACAAGATTATTTTACAAGTGTTTTTGATACGTATCTGCTCTTCCCCCACAAGGGATTACGATGCATCAATAATCTACGGCAACTTTCCAAACAAGGATTATTATTGCTCACTATGGACAAGGGTTTTCACGAAATCCATGATTTGGAAAATCAGAAGAAACCGGAAATCATTACGCATGGTAGTTTTTCCGTTTGGGTAAATTATCACGCTTATGGTGCTTATTGCAAAAAGCAAAACGGGAAGGCATTTTTCCCCTCGTTCTCTACCTTTCATTTGCAACTGGGCTGTCTGATGTTTTTACCGGATAGCGAAACGTATACCAAAACGATTGTAGCTTACCAACGTTTTGTCAATGATTATGGCCCTGATGATTTTAATGGTTTAAAAAAGTTAACGTACAAGCACATTGCCTTATTAACACTCCAAGAGCTGATCGGCATCCTCCGATTGAGTGCCTATGATTCTACCCTATTTATCAATGTATTGCCACGCATCAAGCAGCTTGCTAGCCGCATTACTTTTAACGAACGTACTCGCCTTGCACAAACGATGCACCAAACTTGGAACATGTATTATACCATCAATGAGTCGGAAGATTTGGCCTTTGAAATTGGCGGTATTTTGTATGCCCTTGGTTATTATCAGGAAGCGCTTGATTATTTTCAGTTTTCTATAAATCAATTTGGTCATACCCCTGATGTTTTTTATAATCGTGCGTTGTGCTATTATCAGTTGCGACAAGATGATTTGTTTTTAGCAACGGTAAAATCGGCTAAATCTACCTTCCCCAGTTATAATAAATTTGGTGCTTTGGATAAGTTGGATTTGGGGGCAGCGTAGTTTCTTTAAATTGAGTTATAAGGGAATAAAATAAGAAAAGTTTTACAACAATTTATTTTCCTTCGCCCACTGAATAGTTTCTTCCAAAGCTGCCTCCAACGTATAAGAAGGCTTAAAGTTCAATTCTGTTTCGAGCGGTTGGGTATCACAATTCCAATTTCTTGCTTTTAATTCATGCACCTTGTCCCTTGTCAAAAGGCTGGCTTTTCCTCGTACCTTGGAAAATGATTCTGAGATGCCAGCTGCGATATTGACCATACCTATCGGCAAAACCAACTTCAGTGTTTTTTTATTTAAAATGGTTTTAATCTTTTCGTTAAACGCAACTGATGGGTACAAATTGCCGTCGCTGACGAAGTAGCCCTTGCGGCTTAAAGGAGACTCCAAAGCATGGAAAACAAGTCTTGCCAAATCTTTGACATAAATGAAAGAGAGTTGCTGGTCTTTCCCTCCCATATAGATTTCGATGCCGTTTTGGATGGATTTATAAATCGTCAAAAAGGAACTGTCTCTTGGGCCAAAGACGGCAGTTGGGCGCAAGATCATGAAGGGGAAATTAGGGATACTGTACAGGTAATTTTCGGCTGCTAGCTTACTCCGCCCATATATTGTTACAGGATGTGGTTTACAATCACGGGTAATGATACCATTTGGATGAAAATCTGCCGGGCCGAAAGAAGCCAAGCTGCTCATAAAAACAAACTTTTGGGGCAACAGCTCCTTTTCTATTAAAATTCCTGCAAACTTTTTGGTAAACTCCGCATTAAAGTCATGGAAAGTTGCAGCATTTAGCGCTTGGGTCACACCGGCATTATGGACAATGTGTGTATATTGTTCTGTTTCCAGTAAATGTGCAAAAGCATCGGTATTTTTAAAATCTACCGTTTTAAAAATAATTCGTTCATCTTGCAGGTATTTCCGGCTACTGGTTTCCCTTACCGCAACGTGTACCTCATAGTTTCTTTTCAGGGCCTCGTCAACTATAAATCCGCCTATGAAACCACTGGCTCCCGTGATAAAAAGTTTTTTCATGTGTTTGTTTTAAATGCCCTAAAGTTGGGGTACAGCTTGAAGTTGTACCCCAACTTTGGGCTAAACATCCATCCCATAAATTCGGTATGTTTTATACCGTTCTCCATTGAGGTTGACGGCAGCCTGATTCATCTCGGCATTGTTTTCCAGAATCCAAGAGGCCTCCGCCATATACTTCCCAGAGTTTCTTCCCTCGTTAATGGTCCGGGCATAAAAGACGGCTTCAATTCCTTTTCTTCGATACCCTTCAATAACGCCCAATGTCACCACACGGATATTTTTCGTTTTATTCTTATTCCATAATAACTTAAAAATATTAAAAGGCAACAATCTTCCTTTACGGAAGTTTTTCGTAATCTCGTTAATGTCTGGTAAGGCTACGGAAAAACCGATGGGTTTGCCTTCGTGTTCTGCGATAAAACCGAATTTTGGATCTAGTGTTAATTTTAATGCTTCGGCAAGGTGATCGAATTCTTTGTCAGAAAAGGGAACAAAGCCCCAGTTTTTCTCCCAAGCAGAATTGTAAATGGATTTTATCCGAGCGGCTTCGTTTTTGAAATCTTTCAGGTTGAGATTTCGAATGGTAATGTTTCTGCTGGCCAATCTTTTTTCCAAAACATTACATAATCGAACCGCTTTATCCGATAACGTTTTTCCATTAATGGCATAGGCATACAAGTCCATTTCTTTAGCAAAACCCAAGGCCTCATATATTTTTTCATAGTAGGCACTGTTATAGGTCATCATTACCATTGGTGGATAATTATATCCATCGACGAGTAACCCAGCAGTTTCATTGGTAGAAAAATTCATCGGCCCCAGAATCCTGTCAAACTTAAACTTTGCCAGCCATTGTTTTGCTGTTCCCAACAATTCTTTTGCAACACTCAAATCATCTTCAAAGTCAAAAAAACCAATGAAGCCTATGTTAGAATTATGATACTCATTGTACCTTTTATTATTAACGGCTGCAATCCTACCAACAACTTTATCATTGCGATAAGCCAAAAAGCATTGCACTTCGCCATGTTCGTAAAAAGGATATTTCTTTTTGTCAAACATTTCTTTTTGAGCTATAAACAATTCAGGAACATAGTTCGTGTCGCCCCTGTAAAGTTCGTGTTGGAAATCTATAAACTTTTTGATTTCCTTACTGCTATTTGCTGGAATTATTTTGATGCTCATAGTTTTACGTTGATTGATTTACCGATTCTAATATACCAATCTTTTTAGCAACCTTGGCCAACTTCACAATAGCCTCTTCTATTTGGTCATGCGAATGAGTGGCCATTAGGGAAAAGCGAATCAAGGAAGAAGTACTAGGTACTGCCGGAGAAATAACCGGATTGACAAACACGCCTTCATCCTGTAGCATTCTTGTTAGCATAAAAGTCTTGAGATCATCCCTAACGTATACAGGAATGATTGGTGTGACGGTATGCCCAGTATCAAAACCATAGTGGTTGAATAATTTCATGGCATATCGGGTATTGTCCCACAGTTTCTCGATACGTTGCGGTTCCTCCCTGATGAGCTTGATGGCTGCCAAGGCACTCGCTGCATTTGCAGGGGTGATACTCGCACTAAAGATGAGGGAGCGCGCGTGGTGTTTCAAGAAATTAATGGTATCGGAATCAGAGGCGATAAAACCACCGATGGAAGCCAATGATTTACTAAAAGTCCCCATGATAAGATCAACCTTATCCGTAAGGCCAAAATGTGCTGCCGTACCCATTCCTCCCGGCCCCATTACACCAAGCCCGTGTGCATCATCTACCATTACATGTGCCTTATACTTCTCTGCCAAGGCAACGATTTCCGGCAGTTTGGCAACATCTCCTTCCATACTAAAAACACCATCGACCACGATAATCTTTAACTTATCAATGTCTGTTTTAGAAAGCACTTTTTCCAATGACTCCATATCATTGTGCTTATACTTGAGTGTCCTCGCAAAAGACAAGCGAGCACCGTCGATGATACAGGCATGGTCTTGATCGTCCATAATCAGATAATCATGCCTTCCGGGAATGCAAGATAGTACCCCAAGATTAACGGTATATCCAGTACTAAAAACCAAGGCACCATCCTTACCGACGAATTTGGCCAGTTCCTCTTCCAGTTCAAGGTGGATATCCAATGTACCATTCAGGAATCTAGAACCTGCACAACCAGAACCATACTGATCTATGGCTGCTTTTGAAGCTTCTTTTAGTTTAGGATGGATGGTTAAGCCTAGATAACTATTAGAACCAAACATCATTACATCATTCCCGTCAATTTTCACGACAGTGTCCTGTTCAGATGCTATCGTTCTGAAATAGGGATAAATGCCCATTTCCTGCACTTCTTTAGGCCTTGTGTAGGCCTGCATTTTTTTTCTTAACATGAGAATATATAAGTAAAATTTAAATTGATCTATATATTCCTGCTTGGATATATAGAGAATTGTAAAACATTTATTATGTTTAGGTAAAAAATGGAATGGAAATGCAAACTTACAACTTTGCCCGTTATATTGTACTAAATAAAAGGTTAATTAAATACATTTTATTTTAACTAATACATCAAAAATGATAAAGCAGGACTATATAGAGCGCCTTATCCAGCAAATAGCACAACTGCTGGCCATACTATTAACAAAACAATCGCCATCTGATTCGCTGGAATTTATTGATGAAAATTATGATACTTGGCTGGGGATCAGCCGTAGGGAAATAGCGGCTTTGAACGAAAATGAATTGCTAGAGCGGCTTACTGGTGCGGCAAAACTCAATATCCATCATTTGGAATTTTTGGCTTACCTGTTAGGAGAAGAGGGCAAAGTTTATTTTGGGCAGGCAGACT
>JAHDGC010000449.1 GCA_020627865.1 Saprospiraceae bacterium
CAAGCACAACAATATGCAGTCGTGGTTGTGCGATATTGATCTTCCAGGCGGTAGCTAATCCAATGATGCCGCCTCCGATGATAGCGATGTCAAAGTTGGTTGTCATGTTTGCCAATGTACGGAAATTAGACAAAATACTCAATTGCTTTATGAGTTTTTTCAATTCCGCGTCCTCTTTACTATATTTTTTAGACTATTAGTTACCACAATCTTCCATTTTAACTTGAAATGTGGCACCATGCGCTACTTCAAATTCAGGGTTCAAAAACACACACTCCCCGGCCATGAAATTTACAGTTGTTCCATTGGGGATAAGTGCATCAGCTTGAATGGTGTAGTATGCGGAGTGATTTTGATTGTCTAAAGGGCCATTAACCGTTTGATGTCTAGGGCAAGTAAGATCATTTTCATAGAAAAGCACCAGATCGTATCCTTCATCCGTAACCGTAATGTCGAGGTCGCCATCATTATCCCGATCATGAAGAATAGCACAAGAAGCATGATTCGGAGAGGGCAATTCTACAGCATGGGTAAACAACCCGTTTCCATCATTTTCAAAAACATTGAAATTGCTAGAAGCGTAATAGCTCGTGACCATATCCAGATCCCCGTCGCCATCCACATCGCCAAGGTCAATCGCTAAAGGGAAGGTACCGCTAGGGGCGGCATAGTGCTGCGCGACAGAAAGATTACCGAGGCCATCTCCGAATACAACACCACAAAGGTGGCCATTAGAATTTGCGCTGACAACATCTGCATTCCCATCTCCATTAAGATCGCCGGCAGCAATCATCCAGGGGCTACCCGTCAAGGTTGCCGTCGCAGCCATGAGGAATCCGCCTTCCCCATCTCCCATATAAAGTGTAATGGCGGGAGAAGTGTAATAGCCTACGAAAATATCCATGATGCCATCGTTGTTGACATCTGAAACGGCACAGGAAGTTTCCCCTGAACGACCAGGGTCAATGTCGTAGGTGCTGACCGTGAAGTTCGCTAAGCCATCGTTTAACAGTGTGGTTACATTTCCAGAACCCCTATTGGTAATAAAAATGTCATCATGACCGTTACCATCCATGTCGAGGATAACCAACCCTCTAGCATTGGTGCCGGTAGTGAAAGTTTGCATGTTGCTTAAGTTTCCTGTACCATCTCCCAACAATACTCTTGCTTCATTGCTGTGGGCAGTAGAAACGGCAAGATCAATCTCACCATCATTGTTGAAGTCAGCTCCTTCGTTTGGACTGGGCTTAAGGTTTCCCATAGAAATAGTGGAGAAGTCGGAGTAATGCCCGGTACCATCATTCATCAAGATGCGCAAGTCATCGGTATGCTCATTGATAACGGTAAGATCGGAATAACTGTCATTATTAAGGTCTCCAGCATAGGCACCATAGGCCTGGATGAAGGTTTCCGTTCCTTGCCGGAGATAAATGGTATCGACAGGGATTTGGGAAAGAGTCCCGGGAGCGGTAGCAATCCAATAGTTGAAAGTGTAACAACGGTTCATGGATTCTCCGGTTTGTGCCTGAATGTTTGGCCCGAGCGAAACGGTAATCCATTCTCCGGCGAAGAAGGGTTCGGAGGCCGTCGCTATGATAGCCCTATTGCTATTGGTGAAGACAAAGGACAAGCTTGCGGGGCCGCTCCATCGACCAAAAACTCGAACAGATTCGGGTAATACTGTCCAAGGATTAATAGCCTTGTCAAAATTGATTTCAATACTACTATTTGCAGGAATGGCAAGGGCTTGGTTTGCGGGGAAGGTTGCCGTTACCTGTGGCGCTTGTGCTTGGCAAAGGCAAAAATAAAGGACGCAGATGGTCATTAAGGGGATGGAAGTTGGGAATGTCTTTTTCATGATGAAACAGAAAGTTTTTGGTGTTTAGGGAACCGGCAAAAAATAAGCTACACATCTTGGCTGCTTCTTTTGCTCCCGTTCGTGGCATCCATCGGTGCCCCTCGTGTTACAAAAATCCCTGTTTGGCTGGCCAATCCAGAGAAGCTCATTTAGCCCTGCTAAACCTGCCTTCCAAGAGGAACGCAGGCAGGCTTGTCTGGCAACAAAATAACCTAGTCAATTTTGCGTACATTATTTATTTCCAGCTCCCTTAATCAATTCGCGAGTTAGCTGTGATGATTTGATTAAGGGAATCGGAAGATAATAACCTACCCGACCAAATCTTGATAATTTTAATATATACTTCGTTATTTTTTCGTTGCGTAGCGCTGCTATGCTCCTCAAAAATGCCTCGCCTATATCAAAATTCTCGGCGACTTATCGGGTATCTTATTTATTTCCGGTTCCCTAAATTTTAAGTAAAGGTAGGGAAAATTATGGGGAATGAGAAGTTCAGATGAACATCAATAAACCTCCAAAATCTCCACTGGCTTGTCATTGAAATAAACAACATCTCCAGCTTGTTTCCCTAACATCGTTTTTGCAAGCGGTGCGTCACGGGCAATAGCATAGAATTTTTGGTCACCAGCATAAATTCTTCCGGCAGAAATGGAGATAAAATAGTTGGCCAATTTGGTGATGACGACACTTCCCAATGCTACGGCGTCATATTCCTTTTCTGGATCAAGTAGATTTAAAACCAACCTGACATTGATGGCTTCACTGAGCTGTCTAGCGTTTTGGTTGCGCTGTTCTTGCAGCCTTGATTTTGAAGTTTCATATTTATCACCCATGCTACTTTTCCCTTCTTCATTAGCACTTTCTTGTGCATCATCCATTGCCTTTTGAGCAACATCAATTCGTTGACTGATAAATTCCAGACAATGCTCCAGTAATTCCTTTTTGATGGCTATTTTATCCATATGTTGTATGCCTTACCTCTTATTGGTCTCCCGTTTTGTTGAAAAAATATTGGAAAACAAGATGAGGAAAAAAACTGATTTTACAAAATTGTTTTTGTTTTAAATAATAAATAGCTATAACAATTAGTATGTAAATTAAATATTACATGTACAATTTGTTTTTGCTGTAGCTAAGAGATAGTAAAAATCGGGATTGATGTATTTTTGATGTATTAAAAAAACAAACATTATAGTATAAAACTCATAACTTTACATCCATTAAGTAGTATCTGTGAAGCTTGCCCAGATTACTTTGTTGTAGTCTGGGTAAGTATTTTAGATGTTAAAATAAAGTTGAATTTTCAATTTTGTTCCTAACAATGCCAACCTTTTGTTTTAGGGTTAAAAATAATTTGTTTCTTTGTTTTTCAGAAACTTTACTAATCGGGCTGGAATGTGTAATCAGGTTCTCAATGTACTCTTTACCCCTTTGGCAAAAATAAGGATTGTGTGTAAAGAGATAATCTCCATTATTTAGGATTAAATACATTTGTGATGAACCATTAGCATCAATAAGGATGGTGTTTTCGAGCTGCATTCCTTCGGAAGCATACATATGAATTTTGCCTGCCTTTAAAGTTTGGGGATTGTTGTTAAGATGGATTTTGCTGCCTTGTATAGCTTGCTTTTTTAGATGATCAAGGACTTCCACCGTTTTATCCAAGAGCATCAGGGCGTTTTCCTTATTTTCAAAATAGCCCGCTTCCCAAGAGTACAAAATATTTTCCATGTGGCTATTCAGGGAGTTTTTATTCCAAATCTCTGTTGTATCAACCTGAAGATAATCATCCTTAATTTTTTTGATCTTTACTGAAAAATCTGGGATAGTTTTATTGAAGAAATCATATATTCTTTGATGATCAAATTGTACATTCTTGAATTTTGAATTAGGCCACATAATCCGGACATAATAATAAACCCTGAAAACTACCAACTCCGGTACCAAATAATAGCAGTAGAAGGGAATGTCTTTTGCCGTTATCGTAATTTTATTGTTGTTATGGTTTAGGAAAAAGGAAAGCTGCTTAATGACAAATTCAAATCTTTTATTTAGCTCTACATCGTTGAACTTCTTAAACTTGAAATTTACATTGTCCTCTTCGTGTTCGCTAGCACTATCCAGTGCAATGTTAAAGTAGTTTTTTAGAGTGCAAGCTTCGTCAAAAGTAATTGCTGTATCGGTTATGACCCTCCTACGAGCTGCATCATATTCAATAGATAGAGCCGTCGCAACTTCTCTATAAATATTTTTTTCAGGGTGAAGTGTATTCTCAATTAAAAGGAAAAGTTTTTGTTGATAATTCATTTTATGTCGTTATGTTATGGCTATAAAAAATAACTATGCTTATATACATGATGGTAGACCATGCATATCAGTTGTAGCAATGCTTGTTCTTTACAAGTTCTTAAATCAGGGCATATAGCTTAGGAATGGAGGCGATCGGTGATTGAAGAAGTCTTGTTGATGATAGGTTATATCCGAGGTTACCTTTCAACAAAAAAAGACAAAGGCAAAGCTACTTAAAAAAATGGAATAGGGCGATTGATTTAGTAATTATTTTGTTAAAAAAATAGCTTGTTTTATGCAGGGGGTTTTGTGAATTTTGCAAATTATGTTGATGATTTTTACGAATTTTGAACTGTTGTTTTTTGTAAAGTTTGAAAATTTTTACTAGTCATCGAAATCTTTTTTATTTTTACTATTTTTGAGATATAATTTATTGGTATAATCTGAAATTTAAATCTGAATATATGACTCCCAAAACTATCTTAACTACTTTTTTGCTTCTACATATTATTGGTGCATTTGCTCAAATTGATTCTCATTACTGGACGCATCAATATGGTGCTAAAGGGTTATTGTTAAATGGTGCCGTTATTGCTACTGCCGATGATGAAACTTCTATTTATTACAATCCTGGTGCCATGGCGCTCAATGATAATCTCGGTTTTTCTTTTTCTTTCGTAACCCCTACTTATTCCAGCTTGCAATCTGAAAATTTTCTGGGTGATAATCATAAAGTTACGGATAGTGGTTTTGCTTTTGCACCGGGCTTCCTCGCTGTTAGGTTTAAACCATTTCGGACAGATAAAGTTGTCGCTGGGCTTACTTCTTTTAAAAGGTTTAAATCAGATATTAAATTTGAAGATCGGGTTTCCAATGCTATTGGAAACGGGACGGATTTTCTTTTCCGAGGAGATGTAAAGTTTCAACGGAAAATATCGGAAGACTGGTTTGGTGTTGGGCTTGCCTTTAGACTTGACGATAATTTTGGTATTGGAGTAACACAGTTTTCAAGCTGGCATAGTGAGGGCTTAGACCTTTCCTTTAAGAAAGAAATTCTGTATAGCCAGAATCCAAGCAATGTTTACGCCTCTTGGCGATCGGAGTTTGATTATGATCTGTCTATCTATAGTGGTTTTTTAACCAAGGTGGGTATGTCTTTCCGGACGGATGAATTTTGTATAGGCTTTACGTATACGTCTCCTGTTTATGGCATGTTTAAAGCATCCGCATCTTATGCTATAGATGACCAAAAAGCAGATTTCTCTGATGGTGATGTTGACAATGTTGAGGTCATTTCTAATCGGAAGTCTGTTCCAGTACAAGATTATTATACCCCTCATGCTATTGGTTTGGGGATAGATGTGCACATCAATGATAAGTTGCAAACCTCTTTTTCTGCAGAGTACTTTCAGGAAATAACACGGTACACACTTTTTGAAGAAACGGATGATAGCTTTGATGGTTTGGCAACAGGAGATGCAGATATTTATGTGGGGATACAAACGGATAATCAGAATGTACTGAATGTCGCGGGTGGATTTCAGTATAGGAAGAATGAGAAGATTACTTGGTTGGGTGGTTTCCGTACGGATTTTAACGAGAGCAATAATTTGTTAATTAATGAGACTGCAAATTTTCTGAGTACAACACCAAATGTTTTTCATATTTCGGGCGGGAGTATGTTGCTGGTCAGGGATAATATTTTTTCTTTCGGTCTTGATGTTGGGTATGGAAAAACAACGGGTGGGGCGCAGTTGACAGATTTGTCTGATGTAAAGCCTGAAAATATTTATACTTTTAGTGGGAAGAATAATGTTAATAATCGTTTTGTGGCGGTGATGGTTTTTATTACGTATGATTTTCTTTTTAAATGATGAGATTGCTTTGATGATAGGTCTGCGTATCCTGAAAGGACACGCAGACCTGACAAACGTTTTTCTGAGTGTTATTGCGCTGCTTTTAAGAATCTACCATAGCTTATGGGATGGCCATTTTTATCTTCGGTATAAATAAAATACATGCCATTTTGTAGCTGCTCAATGTTGATACTGTGTGTTGGTTTTTTATTGTAAATATATTGTTGTAATTTGAGCCTTCCATTTACATCCATGACCTTAATTGAGGCTTTCTTTGTGTCAAAATATTTAGATACGTAACAATTGGGATAGATAATGAGTTTGTATGTAGGGAGATGTTCAGC
>JAHDGC010000450.1 GCA_020627865.1 Saprospiraceae bacterium
ATTTTTTCATAATATATTTATTTTACCGACAAATAAAATTTGTCCTATTATAATGAGACGGATGCAATCCGTCTCTACGACAACATTTTTAAAACTTCTTTGGCAATAGCTTCTGCTGCATTTATTTTTGCCAGCTTTCCGATATTGGTTTGCAATTCGGATTTCAGTTTTTCATTTTTCAATAAATCCAATGCTGCTTGGATCATTTTAGATTCCGCTGCCGCATCCGTAATCAAAATCGCGGCTTGCTTTTTTTCAAGCGCCTTTGCATTAACCGTTTGATGATCTTCCGCCACATTTGGAGAAGGGATCAAAATAGCTGCTTTTTTGGCAAGGCATAATTCCGAAATGGTCAGTGCACCTGCCCTACAAATCACAACATCCGCCATTGCATAAGCTAAATCCATCCGGTCAATAAAAGCACTGATTTTCACATTAGATAAAGATGCCGCATCGGAATTTTTGTATGTCTCGATGTAGAGTTTCCCAGATTGCCACAATAGTTGCACATCAGGATTTTCTCTTAGTAACTTTACATTAGCATTGACACTTTTATTTAAGTTACTCGCTCCAAGGCTTCCTCCTGTTAGGAATACAATTTTCTTTGATGGATCGAAGCCGAAATGCTGGCAAGCTTCGTCTCTTTTTCCAGCAAGGTTAACAATATCCTGCCGAACGGGATTGCCAGTCATCACCATTTTTTCCTTAGGGAAAAACCGTTCCATCTCCGGATAAGAAACACATATCGTTGTCGCCTTTTTAGCCAATAATTTATTGGTTACTCCAGGATAGGAATTTTGCTCCTGCACCAAAATCGGCACATTTTGTCGTGCTGCCATTTCAAGGGTTGGCCCACTAGCAAAACCTCCGACGCCAACAGCGGCATCTGGCTTAAATTTTTTAATAATGCCCCTCGCCTTCCATAAACTACTCAGCAGTTTGATCGGGAACATCAAATTTCGTAATGTCAATTTTCGGTGAAAACCGCTTATCCATAATCCTTCGATTGGATAGCCCGCTTTCGGGACTTTTTCCATTTCCAGCTTATCCTGTGCTCCTACAAAAAGGATGTCGGCATCGCTGTTTATTTTTTTTATAGCATTAGCAATGGCAATGGCGGGATAAACATGTCCTCCGGTGCCGCCACCACTGATGATTATTTTAATATTTTTTTTTGTTTTCAAAATTGAATTCTTGGTAATAATTTTTTCTGCAAACATTCCAGAGATTCGCATCTCTGGCAAGGACATATCGTCCCTGCCTGCGTGACCGCAGTTCAGGCAGGCCTATGGGACTCGTTCAGTTTTTTCGTGTATTACAGAGACGCGACGCATCGCGTCTCTACGCAATTTTTTCAATATACCGGCTTGCACTCAGGATAATTCCAAATGCGACACTGGTAAATATAATGGATGTTCCGCCCATACTGACCATCGGTAATGTTAATCCCGTTACGGGCAACAAATGGACAGAAACGGCTATATTTGTCAAGGCTTGCATAACAATATGCAACCCTAAACCTAGCACCAGCATTGCTCCAAATGCTTTTGGGGAACGGGTAACGATTGAAACACATCTAAAAAACAGCATGACATATAAAACAATTAAGGTTAAGCCACCAACCAAACCATATTCCTCACAGATAATTCCATAAATAAAATCGGAATAAGGAGCTGGCAGATAATTCCGTTGAATGCTGTTTCCGGGACCGAGGCCAAATAATTCACCACTGGCAATTGCTATTTTTGATTGTTGCACCTGATAACCACCGTCACTATTGACAACAAAATCTGTCATCCTCGAAACCCAAGTTTCTACCCGAACAACTTCTGGAAAAAAGCGACCGATAACAATTAAAAATGCAAAAACAACAATCCCCAAAAACAAGAGTAAAATAACATATTTTATATCCACGCGCCCCATGAACATCATCAAAAGACAGGTGGTAAAAAGTAAGAGTGCCGTTGAAAGATCCGCCGGTGCGATCAATCCGCAAATAATCAAAATTGGAACAATGATCGGCAAAAAGGCACTATTGAAATCTTTGATATAATCTTGCTTGGCCGAAATCATGCGAGCAACATAAATGATCAAGGCTAGTTTAGCAAAGTCCGAAGTTTGAAAAGTAAAGTCCATTCCGGGCAGACTAATCCATCTTCGGGCTTCGTTGTATTCTGCTCCGTTGGCAATGGTATACACCAGCAGTGGAATCGAAAGAATTAACAGAACGGGAGCCGCTTTGGAGTAATTCATATAATGCAACAGGTAGCAGAGATAGGCAATAAATAATCCACCGAAAATAAAAATGCCATGCTTGATCAGGTAGAATTCCATATTGCCACCATGCACCTTAAATGCAATGGAACCTGTCGAGCTGTAAACAGCCAAGACAGAGAATAACGAGAGGATCGCGAGGATCATCCAGATGACTCTGTCTCCTCGTAACTCGGCATATATTCTGGTTCCTAATGACATTATTTTGTGTTATTGTTAATTTCCTACAAACGTTCCAGACACTTACGTTTCTGGCAATGATATATCGTCCCTATGGGACTCATTTTTGTTACGTATTAGTTTTAAAACTGCGGCTTTGAAAAGGTCTCCTCTAGCCACATAGTTTTTGAATAAATCAAAGCTGGCACAAGCGGGAGACAACAAAACCACGTCACCTTCTTCGGCATAGAGCCTTGCCAAACGAATGGCTTCTTCCACACTTTTTGACTCTTCGATAATTTTTAGCACTGGAGAAAAATTCTCTAACAATTTGCTATTATCGACACCGAGACAAATCAAGGCTTTTACTTTTTCTTCTACCAGTGGTATAATCTGACTGTAATCATTTCCCTTATCCTGCCCTCCGGCAATCCATACCGTTTTTTGCGTCATGGCCTTGAGGGCATAATAAACGGAATCCACATTGGTGGCTTTACTATCATTGATAAAATCGACACCATCAATTTGCGTGATCCATTCCAAGCGATGGGCAACATTTACAAAAGTATCGATCCCACGTTGGATAACTTCATCATCAAGTCCTAGCGATTTTACAGCATGAATGGCACAAGTTGCATTAAAAAGGTTGTGTTCTCCTTTAAGGCTTCTTGGATTCATCATAAACTTAAAACCATACAACATGACACTTCCTTGGTCTTCAAATTTATTTTGAACAGGGATCGTTCTTGCTGCTACTTTTCTTTGGTTTAAAGTATTTGTAATATTATAATCACTGGCATTATAAATCAATAGATCTTTTTCTGATTGATTCGATAAAATCCTGAGTTTTGAATAAATGTAATTTTCCATTTTGTAATCATAGCGATCCAAATGATCGGCAGTGATGTTCAAAAGTATGGCAATGTTCGCTTTGAAACGATTGATACCATCCAATTGGAAACTACTCAATTCAACGACCCAGAAATCAGGTTCTTCATTCGCTACAAGTCGGGCAAAACTAGTACCTACATTTCCACACATTGCAGCATGATAACCGGCAGTATTCAGAAGATGGAAAATCAGATTAGTAGTGGTTGTTTTTCCGTTACTGCCGGTTATGCCGATAATTACCTTATTGGTAAACCGGGCTGCAAATTCAATTTCGGAGATTACCGGAATTCCTTTTTTCTTCAAAGCCACAATCAATGCAGCTTTATCAGGAATGCCGGGACTTTTTATAACCTCCTTTGCATTGAGGATTTGTTTCTCAGTATGTTTATTTTCCTCAAATGATATATCCCTATCTTGTAGTTCTTTTTTATACTGTTCTTTGATCGAACCTTTGTCCGAAACAAATACATTAAAATTATTTTTCTTTGCTAAAATGGCCGCACCTACCCCACTTTCTCCGGCTCCTAAAATGACAATATCCACAGTTATCTAATTTTTAAAGTTATAATTGCCAAAACTGCCAACAATACGCCTACAATCCAGAAGCGGGTAACGATTTTAGCCTCGTGAATTCCTTTTTTCTGATAGTGATGATGTAGCGGAGACATTAAAAATATTCTCCGGCCTTCTCCATATTTCTTACGGGTATATTTAAAATAAGATACCTGCAAGATGACAGATAAACTTTCTAACAAAAATATTCCGCACAACAATGGAATCAATAATTCCTTACGGATCAAGATCGCCATTGCGGCAATAATTCCGCCTAAGGTCAGGCTTCCGGTATCGCCCATAAAGACCTGTGCCGGGAAAGAATTATACCATAAAAAGCCGATACAAGCTCCAAGGAAGCAAGCTGCAAAAACGAACATTTCTCCAGACCCCGGAATGAAGAGAATATTGAGGTAATCGGCTGCGATTGCATTTCCGGAGACATAAACCAAGATGGCTAATGTTGCCATAATAATGGCACTAATTCCTGTTGCCAATCCATCAATACCATCCGTTAGGTTTGCCGCATTTGAAACCGAGGTTACGATAAAAATGACGATCAATACAAAGAAAATATTCGTACATATCTTAGCAGTATCCTCTGAAAGAAAACTAAAAAAAATGCTATAGTCTAATTCATTGCTACTGATAAAGGGCACATTGGTCAATCGTTCGTTTAAGTAAACATATTCCTTTTGGTCTTTCTCCGAAAACCTCACCTGTTCTTCGGTAAAAGTATATCCTTTATTTTCTACATCTTCCAAATCCATCCGCACTTTTATATCTTGATTGAACAGCATCGTAACACCAACGATTAAACCTAGACCGACCTGCCCCAAAATCTTAAATCTTCCTTTGAGGCCTTTTTTATCTTTCTTGAAAACTTTGATATAATCATCTGCAAAACCGATAATACCCATCCAAGTTGTAGCCAACAACAAAAGCAAGATGTAAATATTATCTAATCTAGCTAACAATAAACATGGGATAACAATTGCCATGATGATAATCACACCGCCCATTGTCGGCGTACCTTCTTTTTCTTTCTGTCCTTTCAGTCCAAGATCGCGAATGGATTCCCCGACCTGAAGTCTTCTGAGATAGTTGATGATCTTACCTCCGAAAAGCATCGAGATTAGTAAAGACAGAATAATGGCTACGGCTGCACGAAAAGTAATATACTGGAAAAGGCCTGCTCCGGGCATTTGCATAATTTCATCCAGATACTTAAATAGGTTGTACAGCATTTTTAGGTTTTAGACTTTAGATGTTAGGCTTTAGACCTGCCTGT
Source organism: Saprospiraceae bacterium (assembly GCA_020627865.1). Lineage (GTDB taxonomy): Bacteria > Bacteroidota > Bacteroidia > Chitinophagales > Saprospiraceae > JAHDGC01. The sequence continues at coordinate 5,168 of JAHDGC010000450.1, forward strand.
CCTTGCAGACACGCAGGCAGGTCGCTGCGCTCTTAGATGTTAAATTTGTGGAACTTTATCCAGCAAATATTTTTATATAATACAAGAAGTTGTTGGTTATATTCTCAGAAAACAGCCGCAGCGAGTAAGCCTCAAGATCAGATCAAGTTTGGAGATTTTGGTCTGAAAAAAAGGTGCTCTTACTGCTGCAGACTGTTAAATGAATCTGAGAATGATAAAAAGTTACACAACTTCTTTAACTAGGTTTTAATAACTATTATGCAATACAATTAGAATTTTACTTGTGATCAGACAACTTTAGTTATTTTTAGGGTTTGTCACTTTTTGCATTCGCCAAAAAAGTAACCAAAAACGCTTGTCAAAAAAAACTCCTCCGTCGGACAATTTTTTGACCGGCCATCGCCACCACGACGCACCTCCGATCGTAACTAAATTCTGAGGTGTATTACATTTCACTCCGAAATAAAAAAATTATCTTATTCCGAAGCCAGCAAACGTTATATATATTTCAATTTATTTGAAACTCTGCTTTTAGAATTTCTTTATCATCAAAAGGGTGTTTGACACCGTTGATTTCTTGGTATTTTTCATGGCCTTTTCCCGCGACTAAAATAATATCCCCTTCGTTTGCCAATCGACAAGCTGTGCGGATCGCTTGAAGACGATTTTCAATCACCAATACTTTACTTTGCGCATAAGCGGGAATACCAGCTTCCATTTCTGCAATAATTACATTTGGATCTTCAGTACGAGGATTATCCGATGTCAATATCACCTGCTGGCTATAATCACAAGCAGTCTTTGCCATGATCGGTCTTTTCTTTTTATCCCGATCCCCTCCACATCCCACAACAGTAATAATACGTCCGGCACCTCTATTCATTCTTTCCATGGTTCTCAATACATTTTCGAGTGCATCGGGCGTATGCGCATAATCAACAATGCCCAATACATTTTTCTTCGCGTGCTTTATGGTTTCAAATCTGCCTTCTGCTGTTTGGAGATTAGATAAGGCGGTTAGTAGTTCCATTTCATTGTGTTCCAAAATAGAAGCAGCGCCATAAACCGCGAGAATATTATACGCATTAAACTGCCCAATTAAGCGACAGAAAAACTCGATACCGTTTATATCAAGATGTAATCCGGTCAGATTATTTTCGATAATTCTGGCTTTGTAAT
>JAHDGC010000451.1 GCA_020627865.1 Saprospiraceae bacterium
ATTTCTTTTTTAAAGTAATTTGTTAGTTTTAATATTATCTACCGGAAGGAATTTTTTCTTCCGGTTTTTTTATGGCAATCCCCAAACATATTTTATTTTTACATAGAAAAATCTCGCGAGGCATTAAGGCACAGTAAGGATAGCCCTCATCCTTGATACTTAATGAACAGGAAATCTTTATCATTTATTAAATTACAAATACTTCTAGGTTCAAATTGCATGCGTCACAATTACGCCCTTGCATAAATTATTATTTCCAAAATACTTTATACTTTCATATTTAACCATATAAATTTCTATTCACATGTTAAGAAAACTTCTATGCTTAATAGGATTCACAGCTGCATACTTCTGCATGCTTCCTATAGCCAACACACAAAGCAGCCCTGGAGGCTTCACCGAAGGCTGGGCAAACTATGACAATTCCGACACACCCGGCTTGGGTTCTCGTGCCGTCAATTTTGATTTTACTGGAATAAGGGATATAGAAAGGGCGCCAGATCCCGGTATTCATCCACGCGTATTTTTCGGGCCCAATGAAATTCCCGACATTAAAAATAGGCTTAACAATACGACCAGTGGCCAGATGGTAAAGGCACAAATCCATGCCTTTACGACTTTACTCAACCTTGGTTATGTTGCTGGTGGTTATAACCATAATTCCTCTTATGGCCTTGACCCCGATGGCAATCGCTGGATAGACAATGCTGGATTTTGGGATTCTAATTCACAATACACCAAACTCATCAATGGAGACCCAACCGTCTGGGATAATGAACAAATCAAAAGAAGGCACCTCACCTCTTGCACTATGGCATTAGAGGCTTTTGAGTGTATGCTAAACGATTGTTCTTCCAGCATTGTTGATCCGGATACGGGTTTGGATTACGGGACAAGAGCATCAAACTTAGCTACGGCAATGGCGAATTGGGCTACGCTCGCCCTAGCCGACCCCAATGTTAACCCAAGTGGCCAAAACTTCAATAATTTCGGAGGTACCCACATGGCACTGGCCTATGATATCCATTACAATTGTATGACAACAGCCCAACAAGATTTGGTTCGGGAAGCTTTGGTAAAAATTATCCCCGATGAACCTAGACATGGTGGACTTACTACGGCTTATGCCAATACCAGTAATTGGGCCGGACTCAACTCTTTTGAGATCATTCCCAACTTGGCCATCGAAGGGGAACCCGGTTACAAGCCCGATCTTACAGACCGTTGGATGAGGATGTATCATAACTTTATCAATTATGGTTGGTATCCATCTGGTGCAGGTTACGAAGGGCTGGGGAAAAACTACATGTTTATCACTACGGGCATCGCCTGTGCCAAGCGCGGCTACAGTATACTAGGGCATCCACACGTCAAGGCCTATGCCACACAATTCTTGCCAGCTATTACGCAACCATTCGGACACGGGTTTACCTCATACGATGTTTGGGGCGGTAGCGGCTATCATGATGTCACTGGCGGATACAAACCCAGTGCGGCAGATATTGTCGGATTGAAGTGGATATTTCCTGACGATCCAAAGGTTGATTTTGTATGGAGAAATTACATAGAGAAATCCTATAACCTAAGTTCGGTTGGATATGTTTATCAACAAATCCGGCCGGATGATTCTTATTACAACTACCTGCTTCCCGCAGCAATTTTTGTACAAGATTACAGTACAGATACTTGGGAGGCCAATGCCACCGCAAATGCACCAGGAGACTATTTCGCAGGAGACAGAGGATTGGCCATTATGAGAACTGGAGTCGATTCGGATGCACTGGCTGTTCAGTTTCATTGCAGGCAAGATATGGGTGGACATACACATGGTGATAAAAATGATTTCACCTTAAGTGCCTTGGATCGAATTTGGATTCGGAAGACTTATGGTGGAAGTCAGTTCCAGCCCAGCTGGTTCCATAGTTGTATCTTGATTGATGATATCGCTATTGGTGTTGGTGATCCCGATGGCGATAAATGCAGGCAACCCGGTACTATTTTGGAATGGTCACCCAATGCTACTTACACCAAAGTTGCCGGAGATGCCACCTATGCCTATACTTGGGAATGGCATTGGTCTCCACAACCCATAACCAACGATCATCCCTGGCTGGGTGGTTGGGAAAAAGTAATGGAAACTTGGAATGATTTCCAATACATGCCCAGTGCAGAAGCACACTACAATATCCCATTTTATGATTACGCCCATTGGACACAGCCGGATAAATATGAGCGTATGGTAAAAAGGCTCTATAACCCAATGGAAAAAGTATTCCGGGGTGTTGGGGTATTTAAGGGAGAATACCCTTTTGTGCTCATCGTTGATGATGTCAAGAAAGATGCAAACGTCCACAATTATAAATGGTTGGGACAAATTGCAAGGGACTTGACCATAGAGTCTACAAATGTTAATTTAAATAATGATGATTACCGTTGCGATATTATTTTAAAAGAGCCGGATGCTACAGGCAACAGGAGGTTATTGGTTAGAATTTTATGCAATGAGGGTTACGACGGTTCTACGCCTCCGGGTTATGTCGATACTTTGACCTACTTCGATTATTTTAATGGCAATCCCTACAACTCCAATCCGAATATAGATCGGCCAAGATTGATTGTAGAAAGTAATAGTATATCCCCAGATTTTAAAATTATGCTTTACCCACATTATGATGGTGACATTTTGCCTGTTACGAATTGGAATGGCACAAAAGATAGCCTTGAAGTAAACTTTAAGCATGAAAGTTCCACTATTGTTTTTGAACAAAATTCGGATGGTCGCACGGAGTTCCATCTTGAAAACTTTGGAGATGGCACCTGTCGTACGGATATTGTTATTGATGAAAAAGATATTTATACCAATAATGATATTCCGGGAACAACAGGTATTTATCGCGTTCAAAATACCATTGAAACAAATGACACCATAATCATCTCCCCTACTGAGAGTCCGGTTTCCTTTTTTGCCGGACAAAGTATTTTGCTAAGGGCTGGCTTTGAGGTAGAACTTGGGGTAGAGTTCAGTGCCGAAATTGAGGACTGTGTTCCTGCGCAGAAAAATGAAATTCCCGAGTAACTAAGTTAAATAAAAAGCGTTTTTGCTCTTTGAAAGTAACCTATTATTTAAATCAGACCATTCGCTCTCGCTTATGATCAGATGTCAGACGCTGCTCTGCTAAATTTAGCAGTCTACCAAGAACAAACACAAATGCGTCTGACATCTGTCAGCGAAGCGATCCGATGTCTATTAAGCAACCCATTTCTAAAATCGTTGACTTAACCAAAAGTGGATCAATAATTTTTAAGAATCATCTACATGTCAATTTTGTCTTCAGCTAGCCATATGAAAAATTTAACGACACAAATAATATATAATTAATACGAATTCATTATTATTGCAAAGTATTTAAAGCTATAGCTCCTTTTGACTAAACCATCTTCTACCAAGAAGAGCACACAAGCATTACCTTCTCTTCAAAGAATTTCTATAATTGAGAATTGCGAATAAATCATGCTTACAAAAGTAGAAATATTAAACATTATGAAAACGTCGTAAGTACTACGACGCTACAAACAAAACAATGATGCAAAAATTATTTACACTCTTATTTTGTCTGTCATCATGGACACTCTTATTTTCCTATGATACAACAGATCATTTTACCGCTGATCCAGGCATCAGCAATCCCGTTCCGATAGCCAAATTCCTCAATGGAAATTTGCCAACCACAACACCCAGCGAAACAGGCGGCTTCCCAACGGCACCGGCCTTACTATCCCAAACCGGCGCTTTCGCCAACCTCGCAACACTTGAACCCTCACCCGGGGTCATCCCCTATGATATGATTGAACCTTTTTGGTCTGACGGTGCGGCAAAGTTCCGGTGGATGGCCATTCCTAACGATGGTACGCACGATACCTTTCTTGAACAAATTGGATTTTCACCAGATGGTATTTGGTCATTCCCTCCAGGCGCCGTACTCATCAAGCATTTTGAATTGGGTGGCCAACGCCTCGAAACAAGGTTTGAAGTACTCGGTGATAATGGTGTTTATTATTACTTAACTTACAAATGGAACGCAACACAAACAGACGCCGACCTCCTTGTTGATGCGCTAGATGAAACCGTATTGGTAAATGGCAATCCACAAATTTGGCATTACCCAAGCCGGACAGAATGCCAAGATTGCCACCTGCCCCAAGCAGGTCATGTCCTTGGACTCAGAACCCGTTATTTGAATAAAAATATCACTTATCCTAGCACGGGCATCAATGCCAATCAACTGGTAACGTTGAGTGCATTGGGAATCATTACAGAAAATATCACGGATGCCAATTCCTCGTCTTACATGGCCATTGCCGCAAAGGATGATCCGAATGCAAGTTTGGAATATCGGGCCAGATCTTATATAGATGTCAATTGCTCATATTGTCACTTGCCAGGAGCTGCTAATAATGGTGCTTTTTTTGATGCAAGGATTACGACTCCTTTGGACGATCAGAATATCATTTATGGCCCCTTGCTCTATGATCTAGGGATAGACAACCCTAAGGTGGTCATCCCGCAGGATGTCCCTCGCTCTATAATGCATCACCGGATGAACTCCTTAGAGAATGGTATTGCAATGCCACCTTTGGCCAAAAATGTCATTGATTCAGAAGGAGTACAGCTTATCGCAGATTGGATCAACAGCATTCCCATTCCAGCATCATTTCCTCCGGTAGCTTCTTTTTCCGCCGCTCCCGTTTTCGGCAATGCTCCACTTGTCGTTTCCTTTGATGCATCTGCTTCCCTAGATCCCGATGGTGATCCAATTACTTATACATGGGATTTTGGAGATGGAGGTATGGCCACAGGTATGAATCCAGTATATACCTACAATACATTGGGTTCCTATCTGGTAACACTCACCGTTTCTGATGGCAATCTTAATGATATTGTAACAACGACTATTACGGTTAATGATGCCGATCCGGGGACAAACACCGTTGCCTTTACAGATGGAACCGGGTTAATCTTAGGATCACATTTTAGTGCCGTTCCCATAGCCATCTCCGACATGAATGGGGATGGTCGCGATGATATTATCCGGCTCAATCAAACTAGAGAATTGAACATCCAGTATCAGAATGGGCCGGGACAGATGTTTACTTACGATAATTTTGGAGAGGTGTCCACTGCTGGACAATGGAGTATCTGCATAGCAGATACTGACCACAATGGCTACAACGATATTTTAACGGGTGGTTACAATGATGGTATTAAAATCATATACAACAATACCCTCAACTACAGCTCTACTGTTTTAGCGAACTCGACCCTTTTCTTACAAGGTAGTAATTTCGCAGATATCAACAATGATGGTTGGTCAGATATTTTCGCTTGCCATGATCTTGGAGAATCAAAAGCTTTTTCCAATAACCAAGATGGCACTTTTGTTTATGACGAATTCCTCATCAGTACAGAAACGGTTCCCGTAAGTGATAACTCCGGGAACTATGCCAGCATGTGGACAGATTACGACAACGACGGGGATATTGATCTTTATATTTCAAAATGTAGGCAGGGTGTTAATGACCCTACTGACCCTCGCCGAGTCAACATGCTTTGGCAAAATGATGGTAACAATAATTTCACGGAAGTGGCAGAGGCGGCTAACCTGAAAATTGGTGCACAGTCTTGGCTTTCAGATTTTGGGGATATTGACAATGACGGAGACCTCGACTGTTTCGTCGTCAATCATGATACAGATTGCAGTATATTGCTGAATAACGGAGATGGTACCTTTACAGATGTAACGGCTACATCTGGGATATTGCCTGCCTTAGCTAATGGTGTAGGCCGAGGAATACAGGGCTTATTCCGTGATTTCAACAATGACGGATATATAGACATCATCTATTCTGGCGAAAGCCATTTTGTTTTTTACAATAATGGAGATGGTACTTTTACAGAAGCGCCTAACCCTTTTAGCTCAAACCAAATTCATTCCCTTGCCGTAGGCGATTTAAACCATGATGGATTTTTAGATGTTTATGCCGCATATGCTGCTGGGTTTAACACCCCTACAACGATAAGGGACAACTTATTTTTGAATAGCGGAAACAGCAATCATTTCCTGAACATCCAATTACGAGGTATTGTTAGTAATATAAACGGTATCGGAGCAAGGGTAGAAAGTTATGGCGTATGGGGCAAACAAATCCGAGAAGTACGTTCGGGAGAAGGTTATGGCATCCACAATTCTTTCACGCAACATTTCGGACTGGGTCAAGCTATTGCTGTTGACTCTGTTGTTATCCGCTGGCCCTCAGGGATTATACAAACGATTGACAATATAGAT
>JAHDGC010000452.1 GCA_020627865.1 Saprospiraceae bacterium
AGCCTTTTAGTAAGGCGATAAATACCCTTCGTTTGCCCGTTAATGTTTATGATAACCCTTGTAATGCAGACATTCTTTTTGTTGTAGATGCAACCGGCTCTATGGGAGATGAAATTAACTATCTGAAATCAGAAATGGAGGATGTCATTAATAGGGCACAAAAAAATAACGAAGCACTTTTCCTCAGAACAGGTTCCGTTTTTTATCGGGACGAAGGCGATGCTTATGTTACCAAAAATTCTTCTTTCTCACATGATGTTTCCGTGACGGATCAATTTATTCAGCAACAATCAGCTGGTGGTGGTGGCAACTATCCCGAGGCGGTGCATAGTGCATTGGAAGACGCTATGAACAACTTCGAATGGAGTGAAGATGCCATTGCTCGGATTTTGTTTTTGGTGTTGGATGCGCCACCACATCAATTTCCTAAAGTCATTGAAAGCATGCAAAACAGCATCGAGAAAGCGGCGAAGATGGGTGTCCGCATTGTTCCCGTTACGGCCAGCGGTATTCGTCAAGAAACGGAATTTTTGATGAAAAGCTTTGCTGTGATGACGAATGGTACTTATGTGTTTATTACAGACCACAGCGGTATCGGCAACGGCCACATGGCACCGACAGATGATGATTTTGAAGTAGAATTTTTGAATGATGTCATGGTGCGATTGATTGATGATTTTTGTAAAAACAGTTCTTGTGAAGATATAATGCAACAAGAAAATTCCGTAGAAGATCGCACAACAATTCTGGATGAAGATAAAACCGGTTCGACAACATTTGCCACCGTTAAGTTTTTTCCAAATCCTGCCGATGCTTGGGTGACGATCCAACTAGAAGAAGCCATTGATGAAGTGCAAGTTTTAAATATGAATGGTCAGCCTGTTCTACGAAAAGTAACCATCCCCGAAGGAAACACCGATTTGAATGTGAGCGATCTTGCGGCTGGCATTTACATCATTCGTTTCCGGAAAGGGAAAGATGTTGTTAGTGGAAAATTGGTCGTCGGACGACGGTGATTTAAGCGATGGTCTAGGGTTTTGCAATAAATAGGTATAAGCAATAGAGTAATAACGAGTCCCATAGGGACGCTATGTCTTTGCCCTGTCTGCGTGACTCGTCAGGCAGGCAGAGATGAAATCTCTGGATACTTTAGAAATAATACACAGTTTTTATATACAAAAATCGCAGGAAGGCAAATGCCCTAATCTGCCAGCCAATGCCATGCCCAAACATAATCACATTCACAAAAAAATAAATCAAAATGAAATTTTTTGGGGTAAATTTATGCCTTGCAATAGTGTTGTTATTGCAAGCTTGTAGTACACATTCCAGTGATAAATCATCCGCCCTTGCAGGACGTTCCGCCGATTATCGAGCTGCATCCAAACTTGAAACGGAGGCTGCTCCTCCGACTGATATGCCCGAAGTAGAAATGGCGGAGGAAGCAGACATGACAAGGAGCAAAGAAAGTTACAAAGCAAGCGGCAAGGCAAGCGCTCGAAAAGGGAGGAGCAACAAATATGGTGGTGTTATGACCGCAGCAGAATGGAACCCTTTTGTGAACTGGAATGAATGGACAAATCAGCAACATCAAATCTATGCTGGGATGACAGCGCGTTGGGCGTTGCCACCAACTCTATTTTGTAACATTGAAATTGCAGATAAAATGGGCAAGCTCGTCCCTGATTGTAAAGTTGCCCTGATGAACGGGAAAACTGTTTTGAGACAAACATTATCCGACAACAAGGGAAGGGCCAGACTTGCTGTGGATGCTAGCATATTGTCACAATATCCCAATGCAAGTATTAACGTTTTTTATAAAAATAAAAGATATGCTACTGTGGAGATGATGGACAGAAATACCAATTTTCATAAAGTCGTTATTCCTGTAGAAACGACCCCAACTTGCAATGCAGACATCATGTTTGTGGTAGATGCAACTGGTTCGATGGGCGATGAAATTCAATACTTGAAAAATGAGCTGTCGGATGTTTTGGAAAGGGTAAAACAACAAAATTCAAATGTCAATTATCGTTTGGGCGCACTTTTTTATAGGGATAAAAAAGATGATTATGTTACCCGATCAACACCATTGGATAAAGATATTGATAAAACAATTGCTTTTATTGAAAAACAAAATGCACACGGTGGTGGTGATTATCCCGAGGCAGTACACACGGCCCTTGATGAAGCCATTAGTCAGACAAGTTGGCAAAAAGATGCGGTGGCAAGAATCCTTTTTCTAGTGTTAGATGCTCCGCCCCATAATAATGTAAATACAAGGAGAAGTTTGAAGCAGTCCATAAAGAAAGCTGCGGAAAAGGGCATCCGGATTATCCCAGTTACGGCAAGCGGCATAGATCGACAAACGGAGTTCTTAATGAAATCTTACGCCATGATGACGAACGGTACCTACACTTTTATAACGGATCATAGCGGGGTTGGAAATCCTCATTTGCCTCCTGCTGCGAGTCAGTATCAAGTGGAAAAATTAAATGATCTAATGGTGAGGTTGCTTAGTGATTATAGTGGAACTCGTTCTTGTGGTTCACTCCCCGTAGCAAGGAATATTCAAAACCAAACCACTCCCATAAAGCAGGAAATGGGCTTGCTTGCTCGTATTGAAAACCAAGCTACCTTCTGGAATTTTTTTAAAGCATTTACGCTGTTTTGTTGTTTGTATCTGGTAGACAGATTTCTGTTTTGGTAATACAGAGTTCCGTAGGAACGGTATATCATTGCCCTGTCTGCGTGACCTTGTCAGGCAGGCAGAGATAGAATCTCTGGAGAATTTGTAGAAAAATAATTAAGACAAAAAAAGGGGCGTATCACATACGCCCCACAATAAAATTTTCAAGATATTTTTATTTTGCCATGGCCTTTCTAATCATGCCAATAACAGCCATCAATACACCGCCACCGACACCACCGCCAGCAACAGAACTCAATATCCCAGCAAGCTCCATGGTGCCGCCGCCGCCGCCCATGCCGATCATGCTAAGGATACTGCCTCCTAATCCTCCACCGGCAATACCGGCAATAGAATTCCCTAAAGTTCCTAGGGAAGATCCTGGCATTAATTTTCCTGCGACGTTGCCACCCAAGGCACCACTCGCTAGAGAAACAATCATAGGTAATAAACTTTCCATAAATAAAAATTTAATTATTTAAAATGGTTTGTTATACGTTCATAATGCCAAAATAAGAAATAAAATTCGGGTTTTTATATAAAATATAATATATTTTTTTGCTATTATGTCAATTTTTAATATCTGGTAAGGTGGCTTCTGTCTTGATTTTTGGGGCATCTTTATCTTCTTTTTCCAGCCAAATCAAGGCTACAGGCAGTAGGGTCAGGCAAGAAACTAAGGCGGCCAATAAGGTGAAACTTACCAGAAAACCAACATAATAAACCCCTTTGAAACTAGAGAAAATTAACAAACAAAATCCGAAAAACAGGATAATGGTCGTTAGATAAATAGCCTTCCCCGTCTCTATAAAGGTGGTGTACACACTTTGTCGGACAGAATGCCCTTTTTTTCGTTCAAAATTATATTTGCTCAAAAAATGAATGGTGTCATCTACGGCAATCCCGAAAGCAATAGCAAAAATGATAGAGGTGGAGGCTTTTAACTCTATCCCGACAAAACCGATAAGAGCAGCCGCGACGAAGAGCGGAACAACATTGGGGATCAAGGAAACGATGACCAAACGGAAGTTTTTAAACAAAAATGCCATCATAATGCTGACGGTAAGCAATGCAAATACGAGACTTTGCAACAAGCTAGAACGCAAATAGTCATTATTTTTGTCAATAACCAATGCTGTCCCCGTTGGTCGGAAGCTTACAACATCATGGTTAATGTTATCATTAATCCAGCTTCGGATCGTGTTATTCATGCTTTTTATTTCCTCAGAGCCGATGTCAATCATCCTGCCAGTGAGTCGTCCCATTTTCTTATCTTCACTGATTAATTTATGAAAATTACCAGAAGGGAGTTTGTCCAATTGTCGCCTATATTTTGCATGCTGCTTTTTTGTTTCCGGTAGACGATAGGCTCCTGTTTTGTTACTATTGTTCGCTTGGCTAATGGATTTGAACAAGCCTGCTGGGCTAAGGATACTGTTCACCGGCGATGCTGCCTTTAGATATTTTTCCAACTTTTCAATTTCCTGAATGACTTCCCAGTCATCTACTTTCTTGTCTTTTCCAGGGATGATGGCCATTTCAAAAGATCGAATACCAGAAAGGTTTTTATTAAAAAAACGAACCTCATCCATCAAGGCACTGTCATCCGGAACATCACTCAATACATGGGCGTTGGTACTAATTTTACTGATCCCGATAAAGCATAGTACGATCGTGACGAGCATACCAAGTAAGATTCTTTTTGGGTGTTTTTCTACAAAAAGATAATTACGATGCATCAGGTTCCGGATAAAAGTATCTGACCTTTTAGCCGAAATCAACTTTTCGGGTTTTATCATTACCAAAACACAACTGGTAAAAAATAATACGGTGAGATAGGCTATAAAAACACCAACTGCTGCCGTGAGGCCAAAATTGCGAATAGGTTCTATCTTTGAAAAATATAGGGCGCTGAACCCGACGGCCGTAGTGGCCGAGGTGAGCAGGGTTGCCATCCCGATTTCTCGGACGGTCGCTGCCATTGCGGGGAGTCTTTCCTTTCCGGCTTTTAGTTCATCCATGTATTTTGATATAAAATGAATGACATCAGACATCCCGACAATGAGCATCAATGGCGGGTATAGCATGGACATCAAATCAAGCGGAATCTGGAGAAAGCCCAGGAGCCCAGCAAAAAATGTGGCACCGAGCACGACCGAATTTAAAGCAATGAAAATTGTCCAACCTCTTCTGAAAATAAAGAATAGGATAAGGACTAAAAACAGGTTACAAACAACAATATAGAAAAACAATTCACTCTGGATCAGGCGGACAAACTCCGTTTGGATATAAGCTTTGCCAATGTAGTGATATTCTTCAAACCCTAGGGAAGAAACAAGGGCTAGGGCATCTGCATGCAGTTTTTCGGCTTCCGGTTGGGTCAGGTGCGGCCGGGTTTGCATGGCGACGAGTGCTGTTTTTTTATCTGCACTCACAAAACGTCCCATGATTCTTTCGTCTTCTACCATTGCTATACTGTCTTTCACATACCGATCTGGTTTCTTTATATTTATCAAAGGAACCTTTACCATTCCGAATGGTGTTTTTAAAGGGTTCGAGATATTGGTGATAGAAACAGCATGGAGGATATTGTTCAGATTTTTACAGCGCTTCGTTAGGGAGTCCAGTTTTTGTAGGAAAGTTTCGTCAAAAATGCCAGCTTCATTTTTTGCAGCAATCAGGTAATAGCTGTCATCTGGTTCAAGTTGGGCATGAAAATCCTTTAAGAATTCATGATCGTCAAGGTCTTTGGGTAAAAAACGATCTAGATCATGATAAAAATAAAGATATGTGGCATAATACCCCGCTACAACAGCCAGTAGCAAAGTAATAATAACGATTTGTTTTCTGTATCCTAAAAATAACATGGTGCAAAGGTAAGGTTAAGGCAACTTAAAATTAATAAATGGCCTATAATTCGCAAGGATGTTTTTATACTTCAGTATCTTCTTAACATAATCTTTGTACGGTATGCTAAGCGTATTCCGTTAAAATGCTAAGATTACCAAACAAGAGCTTAGTTATCAGATCATACAAACACATGCCAACTATCAGGTTTGTTGCCTGCAATATAACTACAGTTCGTAACATGCTGTAGTGGAAATCCTGATAAAGTGAAAGTTTTATTTTTAATAATGCTGAAAAAATTGTATATTTAAAAGCTAATTACGTTATGATTTCCTTTGGTGAAAATTATTTTATAAATTTGGGTAAAAGTAAAAGAACAAGAATAAGTTCCACGAGCCAAAGTTATAAACTGCCGATTTGCAAGTGTGTACTTTTTATTTTTGTTTTTTTTAATTTTTACTTCTTACAAAGAAATTCAATGAAAACATTTCTTGCACTAATCTTTGTTTTTTCTTGTGTTGCTATTCCGGCAGGGCAAGCCGCTTGTTCAGAATTATCTCCTTTCCTTTCGGAAAAAGACACGATTCCGCATGTTTTTTTACTGGGGGAATATGAGAGCGAGTTTGATGAGCTTACCCTTGAACATCAAACCTTGCTGCTGACAGCTTGCGAAGATGATATGACACTTGCTTTCGGAAAATGGATGAGTATGGTGCAGGAAATGGAGGCCTTTGCGACTTTGGTTAACTACGATCTGGATGGCATAAAAATGTGGTTGAATGTTTTTTGGACTCAAAACGGTTCCG
>JAHDGC010000453.1 GCA_020627865.1 Saprospiraceae bacterium
CCTGAACTGCGGCCACGCAGGCAGGCAGAAACGTAAGTGTCTGGAACGTTTGCAGGAAAAGAAAATGATAAAGAATTTTTGTTACAGTGTAGTAGTTTAGCATGTATAAATAAAAAACTACACCAACTGATTCATATCCCTAATCAGAATACTCCTCCGGTTGAAATAAATCAGATTGGCTTTTTTCAATTCATTAAGAACGGAAGTAACCGTTTGCCGAGAAGTGCCGGTAATGTTTGCAATATCCTGTTGGGTAAGGGAATGTTTGACCAACATTTCGTAGCCGATCTGGCGACCTCTTTTATCTGCCGATTCTTTTAGAAAATCAATGATGCGGGTGCGGGCATCTTTAAAAACAAGGCTCTCAAGGCGAGACTCCGCTTTCTTTAGCCTTGCACCGACAATTTGTAAAATCTTTAAACTAACATTGTAGTTATTGCGCATCAAAAAGTTAAAGTCATCAATGTGAAGTGCATAATAATTTACCTCATTGTTCATGGCAATGGCGAAATCTTGTCGTGTTTCTTCCCCTACGATGCCCAGTTCTCCAAACATCGCAAGCGGGTGAAGAATCGACTTAATTACTTCTTTGGCATCAGCGGAATGGATACCAATCTTTACCGTTCCTTTTATGAGAAAATAAATATAATTGGATGGCTCATCGGGCATGTAGATGTAACCAAATTTTGGGACAGTTTTAAGCTGAACCCGTCTGGCTAAATATTCGTAATCTTCTTGCTGAAGATTTTCAAAAACGGGAAATTGTCTTAGAAACGTAATTGCTTTTGTTTGATCCATCTTCAATTTTTTTAACTGCTGTTAAACACTATATAATATCACTTAAAAATACCTTATTCAAGGTTTGTATTATAATAGACACAAAAAGCAACAGTTACCCCCACTGGAATAGTCAATTTTTTATATAAAAATTTTTTAAAGGAGAATAAAAGCAGGAAAATATGCTGTTAAGATAGGGGATTAGCAAAGATTATTGGTTTATCTCCATGATAAACGGGAAAAGAAGAAGATGGGATTGGGGGAGTGGTTACGATTCAGAATTTATCTGGGTGAAAAAGCTCGTCAAGATATTGGATTCTGGAAGTACTATTGTAATTGTCTTCACAGTCTTCTATTCCGCTTCTCATGATGCTGATACAAGTGCCATTGTCAAAAGCATCCTCACGATGGTTCCGTTGAAGTTTGCAATGCCCCAATTCATGGAAAAGGATAAATTCTTTGAGGTTGTCATCGGCAATCATCCAGAATTCCTCGTCTATGATGATCCTGTTGGGGGTATCTTCATTATAGTGACAGGTACCGGCGACGTGTTGCTGTTCAATCAAACCAATATTTGCTTCGATTCCGTCTGCTTCTAGGTCAATATCAAAACCTCTCAGGCGGGCTTCTTCTTCAAATTTTTCAAACAATCCCCAAAGCTTTTGGTCTACATTCGTGTATACTTTTTCCTGTGCTTGTTTTTGACAGGAGAAAAAAAGAAAACTGAGGGTGGCGATTGAACAGAAGAAAAAGAATCTCGTCATGGTGAAAGTATTTGAGCTGGAAGATATTTATACTGTTACATATATACAGAAAATGTGCCGATATAAAAGTATTTACCCTATTACGTGTAAAGAACTTACTTTATTATAATAGCATCAAGAAAAAACAGAAAAGATCAACCTTGTTTTAAGGAAAATTTCAAAGCTTTGAGAAAGGTATCAAAATAAGTTGAATCGCTAAAGTTATAAACTGCTGACCTGCCTGCGTGACACTTGGAAGGCAGGTTGACAAGTGCGCACTTTTTACCCCGCCTGCGTTGTCGGGCAGGTTTTGGGTTTTTTACTTCTTTACTTAATTCGCAGGTATGGTATCCTTTGCGGCAGAATAACCGGCAAAGTAGCCATAACCATTTTCAACATTGGTATGTATTGGCGAGGGCGAATTAATAAATGGATGGTGATCAGACTGCTGAAGCTGATTGGAGGCAGAGCTATAAAAGTCGTAATAGTCTTTAGAAATATTCCTAACCTCGACATAAAGTTCTTTGATGGGCTGATTCTCATCGGGTAATCTAGCTGTAGCCCTGAGTCTCAGAATCAAGTTATCTCGCAAATTCGTTGCATCGACCAAAATTCCCTCCCCAAAATGATTTTCGATGTAGGTGGGATTATTATTATCTCGATTTTCCAATTCAAAGGTCTTGACCCGTATACTCTGCGCGACCTGAACGCCATACTCAAATTTTATATAGTAATAATTGTCCTCATCATCTAGAGATTGTTCAATTTCGAGGAAAAGGTCATAAATGTAAATGAAGGGATTTTCGCCACCTAATTTGTCTATATGACTGTATGTATTGTCAATACGGAAAAGGGCTGTATAGCTAGGGGCGGGGATATAGTTTGTAGCAGAAATAGGTTCCAAGCCGGGCACTTCGGCCTTAATGGTATAGGAGACACCGATTTCCGGATAGAAATTACTCACATATTTCAGTGCTTCGGGATCGCTATCATCAAATTCGAGGGTGCAAATGGATTCACTTTCTTTCCAAATTTGTACAATGGCATTAGACGGATACAAACTTTCCGGGCTGAGGGGATCGTCCAAAATTGATCTACTTCTGGAGAGCCTTACTTCCACAGGCATCCCGACAGTAAATTCCGAAATCAAGATGAGCTTTGATTCTGGCGGGTCTTCCAACTCCACAGGTACTTCACAAGTGGAGGCTGTGAAAAGCAGGTAAAATGTACCCATAATTAGTGTGAAGATGCTGCCTTTATACATAATTTTTTTAAATAAGTGCTTAAATATATAACTAAATTTTCACATTATAGCTAAAAAATGGAAAAATCGGAAAAATATTTGCTTCCAGCAAGGTTCTTTGAGAAGGATCGTTGGGGTTTCTCCCTAGCCTTCTGTATAAAGGATTCCTCCGATTGTAAATATTGTAAACCCCAAATTTCAACATTTGTTTTCCCCATTTCTTGTAGATATTAATATTAACGGAAAAATCCAGCCGATGGTAATGCCGGAGTCTGCGACTATTCCGAGGCTCCAAAAATGTAAGGGTATCTACAGCGGCTTCGAATTCGCTGACCGGCAAGGTATAGGCGGTTCCGGAGCCAAAAGCCCAGTTGGCGCTCAGCTGTACTTTTTTCGGCTGTTTGCGAGAAAGATTGTACAAAAAGCTTGCTTTCAGGTTGTGTCTCCGATCATATCGAAACGGGAAAACATTCCCTTGGTTTAGCCCCTCGAAATGTCGTTTTGTCCAAGATAAGGTATAGGCGATCCAACTGCTGAATATGGAGGATTTTTGCTCTAGCATAAATTCTGATCCGTATGCCCATCCTCGTCCGACGGTAACATTCTCTTCCCAATTTTCTGCATTGATGCGAAGGATAGAACTAGCTTCCTGGAACTCGATCAAATTATTCATTTCTTTGTAATAAACTTCTCCGCTGAAAAACCAGTTTTTTGCAGGTTTTAGCTCAAGGCCTCCGGAAACCTGCCAAGCTTTTTGTGGGGCTATCGTTCTGGTGGAAGGCACCCAGAGGTCGGTAGGGAAAACAAAGCTACTTCTGGAAAGGAAGTGAAGATATTGGGTCATGTTCGACCATGCAGCAAAAAAATTAAGGTTTTTGGTGGCATGGAATTTTCCGGATAATCGAGGTTCTAAGTTTTGATAAGTATGCCCTTGCACATGAAAGCCTGATGTCCGCAGGCCAAGATTAAATTCCAGTTGGGGGATGGGCTTCCATTCATCTTCCAGATAAACGAAAAACTCATTATTCCAGTTCTTTGATTTTTCTATTAAGGTATCCGAGGGCGTGTCCAGAATGTCCAGGTCACCTACAAATGCGGCATCCTGGGTCTCGATTTCTCTGACGAAGACACCGGGTTGAAAATCGTGTCTGATAAAGCCAGCTCCAAATTTTAGATAATGTTGCTGAGATGGTACGTAATCGAAATTGGTGTAGGCTGCATAATCCTGAATGTAAGAGCTGTATCGTGAGAAAAACCGTTGTTCACTAGTTGTAGGAGGACTCGGGTCGGAAGGAAAGCGTGTTTCTACAAGTTCCACAGATTCCCTTGAACGAAAATTATAACTACTGTATGTAATGTTCGTGTTAGAAAAAAGCTTGTTGTTATATACGTGATTCCATCGGATGGAGCCAATGCTGTTTCCCCAATTCAAATCTTGTAATTGAAATTTAGAAATGTCGATGCTGCTATCTGCATAAGTAAGCTTGACTTCGTCATTAAAACGGTCTTGTCCATTATACAGGCTAACGTAAACCTTATCTTTTTCAGAAACACTAAAGTTGAACTTGGCATTGATGTCATAAAAATTATAAGCCGAACCGCCGTGTTGATTTTGTCTTTCTCTGTATTTTCTGGTGAATGGAATAATGTAGGCATTCAAGATAGATTGACGTGCCGTTATCATAAAGGAAGCTTTATCCTTTACAATTGGCCCTTCGAAGACTACATTCGCATCAAAGAGATTGATGCCCGTTTCTAAATTGAAATTTTTGGAATTGCCTTCCCGTGTTCGGATATCTAAAACGGAAGAAAGCCGACCACCATATCGGGCCGGAAAATTACCTTTGATGAGGTTGGTATGACTGATGACATTATTGTTGAACACCGAGATGAGGCCCAGTAAATGATATGGGTTGTAAACCGGAACACCGTCCAGCAAGATCAGGTTTTGGTCGGTGTTGCCACCTCGGACATAAATGCCCCCAATACCATCGGCTCCTGT
Organism: Saprospiraceae bacterium; assembly: GCA_020627865.1. Lineage (GTDB taxonomy): Bacteria > Bacteroidota > Bacteroidia > Chitinophagales > Saprospiraceae > JAHDGC01. The sequence goes on from JAHDGC010000453.1 coordinate 4,766, forward strand.
TTGTACACCGGGCAAAAAATGTGTTGCCCGAATCATATCTCGTTCGCCACCAATTGCGGGCATTTTATCTACCAATGATTTATTTAAACTTGTTATGCTGGGGATACTATCTATATTATCGGGTAGGACAACAATTTCATCTAAAACAAGATTGGGTTCTTCTAGGGCAACATCCAATTCGATATCTTTATCTAGGTAAAGTTGCTTGGTGACCCGTTTATAACCCAAATAAGAAAATATCAGTTCTACTGTTCCTTTTTCCAAAGTGATGGAGTAGAATCCGTAATTATTGGAGGAAGTCAAGGCCTTGAAATCGGATGTAAAAATATTCGCGGCGATAAGTCGCTCTCCCGTTTTACCATCTTCGATAAAGCCGCTAATGGTATATTCAGGAACGAACAATACCACTTGAGAACCGACGAGTTTGAATTCAATATTTGTTTTATGAAGAATTGCTTGCAAAACATGTCCAATAGATATGTTTTTCTTTTCAATAGAAACCCTTTGTCCCTTCGGTAAGATATCTGTCCCGAAGGCAATCCCGATTTTATTTTCGTCGCTGAGTTTTAAAAGTGCGGCCTCAAGACTTGCTTCATTCACATAAAAATCTGTCTTATTTTCCAGACAGGTCTGAGAAAATAGCATCGTACCAGTGCATAGAAAGCAGAAGAGTGTTATCCAGATTTTCATAATATTATAAAAAAATATTTTTTGTTTTGTTTAAAGATAGGGCGAAATTTTGCAAATAACAAGAATTTGGAGGATTGTTTGGGGTTTATGGATAGATGAGATGGTCTCTATAGATGTTTTTGTGCAGTTTTTTGCATCATTTAAAGGATGCAAAAGCGGTTTAGTCTTATTGTATGGAGGGACAATTATCTCATGAATTACATGATATTCCAATCAACATGAGGGGCGTGGGGTGCTTTCTATATTTTGATTTGCAGGATAAGAAACAACAATGTTGTTACGTGAATTGATTTTATGTATGTAAAATTATGTTGTTCATGAAGGGGACTTGTTGATGGCGTTATAGATGGTGCTATATTTCAGGAAAATTTATAAATTAGAAAAATGGCTAAGGTTTCAATATGGGCTGTTTTTAATAGAAAGTTTTTAACAAAACGCACACAAGTATATTTTGTTTGTGTGCTTAAATAAATTAGGAAACCAAACAATATTTTGACACCGATTCTTTTTTGTCAAAAAATGAACAAAAGATGAATATATTTTTAAAAATATGTGAATATTTGTAGATATTTTATTTAACTTTGTCGTGGATTCATCCAAGATTAAACAAACAAACATTCACCGAACTTCACCCAACCCACGCCTTAAACTTTTTGCTTAATTTACTTGTTGCAAGTAAAGGTTTTCTATTGTTATACCAATAGCAATTATTTATTGATCTTGGTGTAGTACATGGCTACTACGCAAAGATAATGTATTGGGCTATGTGTTGTTATGGTTTTGTGGTAAGAAAAGTTATATGGTAAAAAGGTGTCAGGCTGCTGAATTTTCAAAAAGATTTAGGTGTGAAAATGAGGAACCTGTACACCG
>JAHDGC010000454.1:0-3613 GCA_020627865.1 Saprospiraceae bacterium
CTGTTTTCCAAGTCGTTATACCAGATGTTACCGTAGAATGTATAGATGATGTGCCTACTCCAATAGATTTGAGTTATGTAGAAAATTGTGGCCCTACTGGAACGGTACCAAGTGTGGATGCTGGTCCGACAGGTAATTGCCCTGCTGTGGTAACCAGAACATGGACGGCTACAGATGATTGTGGGAATGCAACGACTACGACACAAATGATAACGGTTGAGGATAATGAAGCACCAGTCTTGAACGTTCCGGCAGATGCAACGGCACCATGTGAAAATGTTCCTGCAGCCGGAAATGCTTCTGCGACGGATAACTGTGACACCAATGTTACGGTTACGGGGCCAGTGGAACATCAAGCAACAGGTTGTCCTGCTACATTAACCAGAACATGGACAGCTACAGACGACTGTGGGAACACAGCACTTGGTACACAAACGATTACGCTTATTGATAACGAACCGCCTACGTTCGATACGCCTCCTGCTGATGTTACGATAGCATGTGCTGGGGATGTGCCGCCTCCTGTTGACTTAGACTGGACGGATAACTGTGAATGTGTCAATCAAGCCGTTGAGATAGGCAATTGTGGTGGTAATTGTTCTACCTTCGCTGAAATCAGCTCTTTCGATCCGAGTTCGATTGTTCAAACTGGAAATAATGTATCTAATCCAGATCATGGAATCGTTGATACCTATAGCTCTAGTGGGACTATTATTAATCCGGTAACAGGAAATACGATAGATATTACAGCGGAGTCCATATTATTCTCTACCTCGCAACCTGATAATACAGGCAATACTGTTGGCACCAATACTGCTATGGGGAACTCTGTACCGATAGCTTGGGAAAGAGAGATTTGTTTTTCAGAACCTGTTACAAATCCTACATTTTATATCGGCTCCATGGGAGGCGGTGGTATTACCACATTTAACTTTAGTAGTGCTGTGACTCAAATCGGAGGCAATCTAGCAGAGAATAATCCTTTCGGTTTGACGGCCAATGACCCGAGTACAAATGCTATTGATCCGCCACATGAATTTCCTACAGGAGTAGTGACATCCAATGACAATTTTTGTGATGCCCCTCCTTGTAGAATTGGTAATGGAGTATTTTTAATGGAAGGTACATTTACTTGTGTTAGTTTCGTAATCTCAGGCCAAGGCGATGGATTTGGCGTGGCCATGCTTTTACCGAAAAGCATAGATTGTGATGGTGTAGCCGCAGGTATGGGTACGGTTAGCCCTACTGAAACGACGAATGGTGGAACTTGTCCTGAAATTATAACCAGAACTTGGGAATACGAAGATGCCTGTGGAAACCTTGGCTCCGTATCTCAAACGATTACCATTGATGATACCGAAGCACCAGTATTCGATACGCCTCCTGCTGATCTTACCGTAGCTTGTGCGGGAGGGATTCCTACGCCTGGAGATTTGGGCTGGACAGATAATTGTGATGGTTCAGGTACTGTTCCCGGGACGGTTTCTACCTCCGGAACGACAACAACCATTACATGGACAACCACAGATGCTTGTGGGAATACAGCAACTGCAACCCAAACGATAACAGAAGAACCAATGACCGCTTCTGCTGTCGGGCAATCTTTAGCTTGTGCTGGTGCAGGAGGGGATATTACCCTTACGGTAACAGGTGGCACACCAACGTATGATTACGATTGGGACTATAACGGTGTCGGTGGTGGCGATCCACAAAATCCGTCAGGGCTGCCTGCGGGAACTTATAATGTCACAGTGACAGATGCTAATGGCTGTACCGCTGTAGCATCGGCTGTTATTGATGAACCAACACAAGGTGTGGCCACCATTGTCGGCCCGAGTTCCGTGTGCCCGGGTGAGGATGCAACCATTACAGCTTACTTCACAGGCGGCGTAGGGCCATACACCATCCGTGTTAATGGTCAAATTTATGGCGGTATCCCTAATGGATTTACCTTTACCGTGACACCGTCAGCTCCTTGTTCCAGTTATATATTGGATTTGGCACTTGATAATAGTGTTGCTCCACCTTGTCCTTTAATTGCAGATACCGAATTGGAAATTTGCGTAGAAGACAATGTTCAGATTACAGATAGTAATATGACGCCTCAAGGACCAGTCTGTCCTAACACAGATATTGTCCTTACCGCAGAAGGGACGGATTTGCCGGATGGTGGATGTATTGACTGGTATTATTCCACAACGCCGGGCTTTGATCCATATGCTGGCCAAGGCACATTTATAGATTGTGGCGCAATTTCTACGGTACCTGCTGCTGCATGTACAACTTGCCCAGAAATCTTGGCTGTACTTATTGATGCTTGTAATACAGGCTTAGAAGCAGATAATGAATTTATGGTACTTTCTTCTGGTAGTGGATTTATGGCTGGTGATTTAAATGTCGACTATGCTTTTGCTTCTACCTCACAACCTAATGGGCCATTGGGTTCTGTTTGTAATTTACAGACTCCTGATGCTAGCCTGATTTCGGGTTTGCAAAATAGTGGTGCTAGTTGTAATAACGTCAATATTGTACCGGCTGGACCTACGACTGATATTCCACAAGGTGTTATTGTGATATTATTTTCTAGTTCAACAGTTTCTATAAACTATGATCTTGATGCCTTATGTGCTTCCGGAGAATCTATCTATATTTTACAAAGTGCTTGCCCTAGAAATTTTGGGGCTTATACCAATGGGGTAAGTGGTGCTTGTTCAAATGGTACCAGGACTGTTACGATGACCCTTGATGGTTGTGCATGCACTGATAATTTTGTTTATGATCGTTGTCTCTTGCCTTTTATCGGGCCGGGTAATTCAGGTATTTTAGGTTTTGAAGATGCAGCAGGCAACTTCCAATATTTATCAACCAATTGTTCTTCTCCTCCACTTTCTAGCTTGGCACTTCCGCCTACACCGAGTACAGTGGCAGATGTTACTTTCACTGTAGATGGAAGTTTCACTTGTGGCGAAACTTATTATGTTGCTGGAATTGTTGACCCACTTCCTGGAGCTGCTTGTGGAGAACCGATTACAGATGAATTTAGTTTTACGGTGGAAGATCCTCCAGTATTGACCTGTCCGGTAGATGCAACGGAAGCAGCTTGTCAGACGCAAGCAGCCGTAGATGCGGCATTTGCCACTTGGTTAGGTACTGCCAGCGTTACAGGTAATTGTAATCCTGTATTAACAGATGATGCTGGAACGGCTCCAAATGTTTGTACCGGAGGTAGTGTAACGGTTAATTTCACTGTAACCAGTGGATGTGGAACGGAGACATGTAGTGCAACATTTACAGTGACTGCACCGACCGCTCAAAGTTTAACTTGCCCAGCGGATGCGACGGAAGCATCTTGTCAAACACAGGCAGCAGTAGATGCGGCATTTGCGGCATGGGTAGGAAGCGTGAGTTCTTCAGGTGGTTGTAATACAGTATTAACAGATGATGCGGGTGCTGCTCCAGATGTTTGTGTCGGGGGTAGCGTGACGGTGAATTTCACCGCAACGAGTGATTGTGGAACAGAAACCTGTAGTGCGATCTTCACGGTAGATGCGCCACCAGCATTAAGTATAACTTGCCCGACGGATGCGACGGAAGCATCTTGTCAAACACAAGC
>JAHDGC010000454.1:3713-6321 GCA_020627865.1 Saprospiraceae bacterium
GCCTGTCAGACACAGGCCGCAGTAGATGCGGCGTTTACGGCATGGTTGGGTACGGTAAGTACTACAGGAGATTGCAATACTGTATTGACAAACGATGCCGGATCTGCCCCAGATGTATGCACGGGAGGCAGTGTAACTGTTAATTTTACGGCAACGGGAGATTGTTCAACACAAACCTGTAGTGCTACATTTACAGTAGATGCGCCTGCGCCTATATCTCTATCTTGTCCACCGACAACTACAGAAACAGCATGCCAGACACAAGCAGAATTAGATGCAGCTTTTACTGCGTGGTTAAACTCTGCAAGTGCCACTGGTGGTTGTAACCTAACAATAACAAATGATGCTCCGGCAAGTGCTCCTCCTATATGTACCGGAGGAACAATTTCTGTTGTATTTACAGTGACTGGTTCCTGTAACTCTGAAACCTGTACGGCTGACTTTACTGTCCCGACATTAGGCGATCCAGTATTAGACGCTCCTCCTGCTGATTTTGCAGTAGAATGTGTAGCTGATATTCCAGCTCCTGGTAACCTCAATTTTACAGATGATTGTGGAATTGTTGGATCAGTACTTGGGGTAGATGGGCCGATAAGTGGGGCGGGATGTCCTGCAACTGTAATTCGTACTTGGACAGCAGTAGATGCTTGTGGTAATACCTCTAGTGTATCTCAAACGATTACTATCGAGGATTTATCAGCTCCTGTATTCGATGCGCCACCGGCAGCAGTAACGGTAGAATGTTTGGCAGAAGTATCAGGAGCGGGCGATTTGGGCTATACAGATAACTGTGACGGTACCGGAACGGTAACGGGAACAGACAGTGCGCCGAGTGGAAATTGCCCTGCGATAATAATCCGTACATGGACAGCGACAGATTTATGTGGCAATACATCCACGACAACGCAAGAAATTACAATACAAGACCAAACCGCTCCGGTATTTGATCCGCCACCAGGAGAAATCACCATAGAATGTGCAGCGGATATCCCAGCAGCGACAGATTTAGGTTTCATGGATAATTGTGATCCAGGGGGAACGGTAACAAGCACGGATGGCCCGGTAGTGGGTTCCTGTCCTGCAACGGTAACCCGTACTTGGTTAGCGACAGATTTATGTGGTAATACGGTTACTGCAACGCAATTAATCAACATCATAGACACGATGAATCCTGTATTCGATGCGCCACCGGCAGATCAGACGGTAGAGTGCCTTGCTGATGTACCGCCAGCCCAAAGTCTTGATTGGACTGACAATTGTGATATATCCGGAACAATCGTAGCACCGACGGAAAGTACAACGGGTGACCTATGTAACGGCCAGTTCATCAGAACTTGGATGTACACGGATCAATGTGGTAATAGTGCAAGCGCAACGCAAACCATAACCTTACAGGATACGACAGCACCGACATTCGATACGACACCTGCGACAATAACCGTAGAGTGTGATGCGATTCCGCCAGCGGCAGATTTGACTTGGACAGATAATTGTGGAGCAACAGGAACGGTAACATCAACAGATGGTACGCCAGCAGGTTCCTGCCCAGGAACGCTTATTCGTACTTGGGTGGCGTCCGATGCTTGTGGTAATACAACGTCAATCACGCAAACCATCATATTGGAAGATACAACACCGCCAGTACTGGATGCTCCTCCAGCAGATTTTGCAGTAGAGTGCGTTGCTGATATTCCAGCCCCAGGTTCCTTGAATTATACGGATAACTGTGATGTGTCAGGTAGCGTAGTTGGTACAGATGGCCCGATATCGGGAGGTTGTCCATCAACAATAATTCGTACTTGGACAGCAACTGATGTTTGTGGCAACAGTTCCAGTGTAACGCAAACCATTACCATCGAGGACTTATCAGCACCAGTATTTGATACGCCTCCAGCTGCAGTAACAGTGGAATGTCTCGCAGATGTTTCAGGAGCGGGAGACTTGAATTATACGGATAACTGTGATGGAATGGGTACCGTAACGGGAGTAGATGGCGCGGCAAGCGGTAGTTGTCCGGCGGTGATTATCCGTACTTGGACAGCGACGGATTTATGTGGCAATACGGCTACAGCAACACAAGAAATTACAATCCAAGACCAAACAGCTCCCGTGTTTGATGCCCCACCGGCAGGAATTACGATTGAATGTGCGGCAGATATTCCTGCGGCAACAGATCTAGGTTTCATGGATAACTGTGATCCAACAGGAACGGTAACGAGCACGGATAGCCCAGAGGTAGGTTCGTGTCCTGCAACGGTAACACGTACTTGGTTGGCGACAGATTTGTGTGGCAACACGGCAACAGCAACACAGTTAATCACGATTATAGATACGATGGATCCTGTATTTGCGGTACCACCGGCAGATCAGACTGTAGAGTGCCTTACTGATGTACCAGCACCTCAAAGCCTTGACTGGACGGATAACTGCGACATATCCGGAACGGTAGCAGCTCCAACAGAAAGCACAACCGGAGATTTATGTTCAGGTCAGTTCATTAGAACTTGGACGTACATGGATCAGTGTGGTAATACCGCGAGTGCAACCCAAACCATAACTTTACAGGATACAACAGCCCCAACATTCGATACCACGCCTACAACCATAA
>JAHDGC010000455.1 GCA_020627865.1 Saprospiraceae bacterium
GCATCTTTCTACCAATGGTAGCCTCTCCATTTCTATGGCACTTTACTCCATGTTTAATTGTATTGATCCTATTTATGTACAATTTGAAAATCCCGTTCAGGGTACTTATAAAAAAAGGAAAGCCGTTTTCAATGAAGCAGCTCAGCAAATGGAGGCTGTCGTTATGGATCAACTCAAGAACCTGAAATTAGGTGATGGATTTGAATTAGTATATAACAGTATAGATACAAAATCATGGGAAACATTGGGACTTCCCCTTCCGGCAAAATCGGAAAAGAATGTATCAACCGATTTGTCGCAATATACACTAGGGAAAAATTGGTCTGTTGCTGGCCCTATAGATCCCATAACGCCTATTATAGGTTTTGCATTTCCACCGCCGGTAGATCATTATTCTGGAGAGGTTAAAGAAATGAAGGGAGCGCTACAATTGGGAGATGATCAATCTTTTAAAAATGCATCGGGTTTCTTTTCGGCGATCTTACACAGCTTCACGATGGGTGATCAACAATTGGATGAACATGTTTTTGAAGATTTTAGGATAGAGGAAATACCAGAAGCACATTTTCGTTTTTTGGAAGTTGTAGAAGAGGATGGCCCGATCGCTTTTGGCAAAACCAATAAGCTGAGTATACTTGGGGAGCTTGACTTTATGAACATCAAGGATAAGGTAAATATTACGGCACAGGTAGAACCAATTATTGATGAAAAGGAGCAGGTATTTTTACAGGTATATTGTTCGTTCCAAATTCGACTAAAGGAAAAGTTCGGACTTGATGGGCCAGATGGGTCATTCCCCGAAAATGATACGGTGATTTTTCATTTGAATTTTTTGTTGCAGGCGGGGTAATAAAGATTGGAATTAAATCTAGGGTACAGCTTAAAGCTGTACCCTAGATTTACTCGGACAAAAAAAACTATACTACCAATCCCCCTCCGCAGAAGAAGCCGGAGGATTGTTGTCGATAGCCTCTACTTCTGCTCCTTCCAATTCTAACACAACAAACTCTACCCTTCTATTCAACTGGCGCCCTTCCGGTGTATCATTAGTCGCCATCGGTCTAGCCTCCCCAAAGCCCGAAGAACTAATCCTATCTGAGGTAATGCCATGATTCAATAAATAATTATAAACCGATTTTGCCCGATTTTGCGACAACACTTCGTTATAGCGGGTTCCTCCTCGGCTATCTGTATGCCCATGAATGGCAATTTTCATTTCTGGGTATTTATGCATCAAAGCCACCAATTGGCTCAGTTCCGCAAATGATTCATCGAGCAAATCCCATTTGGCCGTTACGAAGAAAATATTATTAAGGCGAATCACCTTGCCTACTTCCAGTTTGGCATCAATCAACCGTTCCTCTTTAGGCGGCTCTTCTATCGGTTCCGGTTCCGGCTCAAAATCTAGTTCACACAATAACACATCATCTACATAATAGTAGGCATTGTTAAAATCATCTTCCCCGACGGCATCCAGCTCTTTGAAAGTTGTCCCCTCATTATCATAAAAATTACCGATAATTAAAAATTGTAGATTAGCATTGGCCACAAACTCTGTAGAAACTTTTACCCACTCGGGCTTTGCAGGATTGATAACCTTATCCACATTTATCATGGGCTCAATATTCAGCAAAGGCTCCCAATCCGGATTTAGAATCGGAGCCGACAAGATCGCTGCGCCTATATTGTTAGAAGCGAGCCTTGCTTTATCAGCCCTCTTCACCCAAAACTCCAGATAATATTTTGTACCTTCTTTCAATCTCTTGTTCAAGCGTGTTTGTATATACTCCCGATAAGTATCTGACCTTTTAGAGATGGGATTGTGAGTAAGAATGCCAACCATGGATTTTCCTGACTTGGGTTCTTCTACACCATAGCTGTTGATCTCCATATAAAGATCAGGTGTAGATTTACTCGGACTCATCCATTTATCAAGGCTGTTCCGAAAAGCCACGGAGCCGTCAATATCATAGTCCGGCAAGGCACTGCGTAGTCTTTCAAAGCCTGGATTCTCAACCAGATTTGGCCCTCTTCGAGAAGCTTCCTGAGCGAATAAATATTGTGTAATCACTAATAGTAAAATGATACTAAATGTTCTCATTGATGTTTGCAATATGTTCATGAATCAAAACATACCATTATAAAGTGGCATGTTCATTCAAAATATACAAAAACAAAGCCATGAATATTTTATTTCATTTGTAAAGTCCTCATATAAAAAACACATTACAACAAAACATTTACTGTAACCAAACATAAAACATACCATAGCCCTAAACAGATAACTCTTGGCATACTTATAGTATAGAAAACGTAGTGTCACGACGGCAACAACAAAAGCACAGCAACACTTTGACAGAAATACACCATTTAGCTATATCATAGCTACTTGATTCATGCTTTATCAAAAAAGGCTACCTACATGATGTAGGTAGCCTTTGCTTTTTATAAAAAAACTTTGATTATTTTTTAAAAACAGTATTTCTTCTCTTCGATTAATTTATCGGCAATCCGACGGCGCGCCTCTTTACTGTTGATACCATCATACTTCGTAAACCGTTTTAATCCAAGCAACAACATCCGCTTCATATCACCTTCTGCCCAAGAGCAAAGACAACGTCTTCCATTCAGGCTTACCCGTTCCATTGCATCATCAAGGAAAACTTGGGTCATATCTATGTAAACAGTACCTTCTCCCGGTTCTCCTTTTAGTCCTTTTTCTGGTTTGTTTTTTACAATCTTCTCCGTTCTCAACAAAGCTGATTCTGCAAGATAAATATCAATCAGCATATCCGCCATGTTCATCAAAATCTCCTGCTCGTCCTTTAACCCCATCATCAACTCCTTAACGGTAGCACCAGCAACAAGCAAGAAGGCTTTCTTCATATTCTGGATCATGACCTTCTCACGCCCCAAGAATTCCTTATCTTTATTGTCAGAGAAACTTGGCATAGACATGATTTCTTTTTGAATCGCTGTTGCCCCACTCAACAAATCTACGTGACCTTTCATCGCTTTCTTCAACAAAGCATTTACAGAAAGCATCCGGTTGATTTCGTTAGTCCCCTCGAAGATACGATTTATCCGAGCATCTCGGTAAGCCCCGGCCATCGGTGCCTCCTCAGAGTATCCCATTCCGCCATAAATTTGGAGGCCTTCATCCACACAGTAATCCAAACACTCTGAACCCGTTACTTTCAGAATGGCACATTCAATAGAATATTCTTCTGCTCCCCCTAACAGAGCCTCGCCCAGTGTTTTACCTTGTTCCAATAATGCTTCTTCCTCTTCCTTAATGTTGTGGGAAGCCCTGTAGCAAGCTGATTCATTGACATAAATCCGTGTTGCTTGCTCGGAAAGCTTGTATTTTATCGCACCAAAATTAGCAATAGACTGACCAAACTGCTTCCGATCCCTAGCATACATGATGCTGTTATTGGCAATTAATTTACTCGCACCTATCGCTCCTGCTCCTAATTTAATACGGCCAATATTCAAGATATTAAATGCTATCTGATGCCCCTCTCCAATTTTACCCAGCACATTTTCAACAGGAACTTTCACATTTTCAAAGAAAACTTGACAGGTAGAAGACCCCTTGATCCCTAGTTTCTTCTCCTCGGCACCGATAGTCACACCATCCCATCCTCTTTCGACAATGAATCCAGTGAAATGCTTCCCATCAATTTTCGCAAAAACTGTGAAGACATCAGCAAAACCAGCATTGGTGATCCACATTTTTTGGCCATTCAAGATATAATGTTTACCGTCTTCCGATAGCTTCGCGTTCGTCTTTGCACCAAGTGCATCAGAACCAGAACCCGGCTCCGTCAGGCAATATGCCGCATGTCTTACACCTTGAACAAGTGGTGGTAAATACTTAGATTTCTGCTCTTCCGTTCCAAAATATAAAATCGGCAACATCCCGATACTGGTATGTGCACCAAACGAAAGCGCGAAAGAACGGGCTTCAGACATGTATTCCGTGAGCATGACATTGGTCACAAAGTCCATCTGAGAACCGCCATACTCTTCGGGGAAAGGAATTCCTAAAATACCCAATTCTCCCATTTCGAACAAAAGTTGCTCGGTTAGCTTGATGTCCAGCCCTTCTAATTTTTCCATATTAGGATGTATTCTAGTTTTTAAAAAATCTTGAATCATCCCAATTACCATTTTCTGGTCTTCGGAAAACTCCTCGGGCGTAAAAATATCTTCTGGCTTTGATTCTTTAACCAAGAATTCACCGCCTCTTAAAATCTTTGACTTAATTTCTGTATCCATTGAAATAGCGTATAAATGTTTTAAAGAAAATAATATTTTACACTTAGCAATAATTTACCAAGCGTATACATGAAACTCATAATCTTATAGAATAAGCTACAATTTACATGCAAGCGTTAATAGTATTAGTAATCTAGTACAAAGTTAGCGAATTTTCGCTAAAATCCTAATATTATTAAAAATTTGTAGTACAAAAATTAATCCACAGAAAATTTTGGCGTCAATCTTTTGTATAAATAAAAATTGTGGATACCTTAACGGTTTCTAAAATCAAAAAATCAAGCAAGGGTGTATTATTCGTCAATAATTGGCTTCATTTTCCAGAAATTTTGACAAATAACACTAAAAACTCAATCAATCATTATGGGAAAGAAAATCTACTTGTTACTTTTCAGTTGTTTAATCCCTATTTTCAGTTTTGCCCAAGATCAAGAAAAAGGCCTCGACGAGAGGATCAACGAATGGTTTACCCCGATTTCGGACTGGTGGGGCAGTGTCGTTCTTCATCATTTTCCGGGAACGGAAGTGCCGACTATCATTTTCCTCTTAGTATTTGGAGCTGCTTTTTTCACGATTTACTTCGGTTTTATCAATATTCGCAAGTTTCCCGTTTCGGTCAATGTTGTTCGAGGGAAATATGATGATATTGACGATCACGGAATCCAAGGCAAGGCTAATCTGAATGTAGAACAAGGAGATTTAGTCGATACCATTAGGGATGAAAGCCAAGAAGGTGAGGTTAGCCATTTTCAAGCATTGGCGACAGCCGTATCCGGAACGGTAGGAAATGGAAACATTGCGGGAGTTGCCCTTGCCATTGCATTAGGTGGGCCAGGCGCTACTTTCTGGATGATCTTGTGTGGTCTTTTGGGCATGTCTACCAAATTTGTAGAATGCACCTTGGGAGTAAGATATAGAGACATTGGCCCTGATGGGACAGTGTATGGTGGACCGATGTATTATCTGAGAAAAGGACTTGCTGAGCGAGGATTCGCTACTTTGGGAAAAATTCTGGCGGTTATTTTCGCCATTTTATGTGTCGGAGCTTCCTTTGGCGGTGGGAATGCTGCACAATCCAATCAAGCAGCGATGCAATTGGCCGATTTGTTTAACTATACCGGAGGCAGTGCCAGAACCATAATCGGTTTGGTTATCATGGTACTTGTCGGGATCATCATCATTGGAGGGATCAAACGGATTGCCTCGGTGACGGAAAAGATTGTTCCTTTCATGGCAGTTTTGTATATGCTGGCTTGTATTTTTATTATATTCACCAACTTTTCCTCGGCCATCAGTGCTTTTGGGCAAATTTTCGCTCAGGCATTTAACCCGCAAGCAGGATTAGGCGGCCTTGTAGGGGTTTTGATTATCGGATTTCAACGGGCAGCATTTTCCAATGAGGCTGGCGCCGGTTCTGCATCCATTGCTCACTCTGCGGTAAAGACAAAGTATCCAGCTTCGGAAGGCTTGGTTGCACTGTTGGAGCCTTTTATTGATACAGTTGTTATTTGTACAATGACGGCTTTGGTTATCATTATTTTTAACAATGGTGGCGAGCAATTTACTTACGGAGGTGACGGTTCCGGAGCTGTTCTGATAGATGGCGCGAGAGTAGAAGGTGCCGGGATTACCGCTAAAGCATTTGCGGCCTATATTCCATTTTCCAATATTTTCCTCGCTGTTGCTGTCGTATTGTTTGCCCTGTCCACCATGATTTCTTGGTCTTACTACGGGCTACAATCGTGGATGTTCTTGTTTGGCAAAAGCAAAATAGCAGATTTAAGTTACAAACTTCTATTCCTTGCATTCATCGTTATTGGTGCAGCAGGAGATATGAGTTCTGTATGGGGTTTTTCTGATGCCATGATTTTGGCACTGGTTTTCCCGAATATGATTGGGTTATTTATATTGTTCCCAGTTGTGAAGGAGGAACTGGCTAAATATTTGAAAGCCATAAAAGCATAAATAATATATAAACATAAAAATTCATTAGCGCGATTAAATGTTTTTTGACAAACCTGCTTCGTTT
>JAHDGC010000456.1 GCA_020627865.1 Saprospiraceae bacterium
TGGTTTTGGAAAGGATGTTTTTCCAATCCTCATAGTTTTTTAATTGTCGACGTATTGGGTTTTCCTTGTTGGTAAAAATAGTCATCACATTGGTGCTTTCATTTAGCGTAGAGACAATGCCCCAACCGTTTTCAAAAGATTCGGTAAATACTTCGTGGGTTAATTTGGGATGTTTTATCTTGGGCAGATGACAACTGAAAGCTATCAAATCGTCGTGGTAATTTGTCTCGATGTTGTATTGTTTTAAAACGGTTCGGTTTCGACCTGTCGCATCTACGATGAGTTTTCCATTTATCTTAAATAATGTATTCACATTGTTACATAACACAAGGACTTCATTTCCTGTACTATCAATTTCCATTTTTTTATCAAAGGGGAGGATGTTTTCCTCGACCTGTGTTTCGAGCTTTTGCAGCAACTTTTGCTTATTCAGTTTTAGACCATATTTGTAGGGATGATGAAAGAAAAAATTATGGTCTACAATTTTCTCGCTGCCCCACATGGCATGGTAGCCCAAGGTTTGCTTGAAAGCACTTTCCGAAAAAAGTGCTTTCAAGCTTAACGATTCTAACAATACTAATGCAGAAGGTGGTAAAGTTTCTGCTAGGGCAAATGATTTCCGTTTGTCTGTTCGGTCTAGCAAAACATGACGGATGCCTTTCCGCTTTAAAAGCAAGGATAGGGTTAGTCCGGCGATGCCTTTGCCGATGATAATAATATCTGTGTGAATGGTCATTTTATTTTCTAAAAAAGAATGTTTTTACTTTTTGTAAAAAATGGCTTTTCATGGTATACTAGATAAAATTAAACATTTGATCCTTATTATGCCGATGTTCATTTTTTCAGTCGAAGAGTCCGCTCTAAAAAGTCTTAAAAAACTATCCCGCCTAAGATATGTAAATATAATTCATGTGTAATAGTGAGATTACGCTGCTATTTTCAGGTCGCTGCCACACCCACAACAGGCGACCTTGGTGTTCATAACAAACAAATTGCTAGAATTTCCTGATTTTTGAGTCAAATACTTGTGAATTCTGATTAAATTTATAGCTATGGCTGTACAAGTCAAATACCACTTCGCCTTTTGTTTTCCTCGTAATTGCATTTTCGCAAAAATAAATTTTAAAATGAATTCCTAAATCACCTTGATATGAGTTCTGTAGGAACGGCATATCATTGCCAGACATATAAATGTCTGGAGCGTAAGAAGTGCTTTAAGTTCTCTACTCCTCCTGCTTTCCATTCAAAGAAACATAAACAATCTCAGGAATACCATTCACGTCGGTTTCAGATTTTCTTCCCGTTACCATGCCGATATTTTTCCATTTATATACCATATTGATCAAACCATTCAGGTAGCCCGCTTCGGCATGATAGCCAACGAAGCCCGTATCGGTGGTTTGCAACCAAGGCAAACGATTTCCGTAAATATACTGTTTAGTATCTGGCAAAACTTTTTCGTCTTGGATTCTATCCAAGCTATCTTTAGTCAGCACATCTACAGGCAAGTTCGCAGCCCACCATGCCGGCACCGGATATTGACTATCGGTAAATACCGCCTGACAACTTCCGGCATCGGATTGCCAAGGAATGCCCATCCACTTGGTTAAATCTCCGGGAGTAATTTTCCATATCCAATGGTTTTTGCTTCTGGGACTTATTGATTTCTGGATATGATCCGGGGTCATTAACAAACCAAAATCATTGTAAAAAATTTCGGCTTGCTCCTCTGGCGATGCCGCATTGATCCGAATTTCTCTCAGCCCGAAAAGGCCCGTACTTTTATGAACATTTTTATAGACTTCTGTATTTTCTGCATAAATCTGACTGTGCCGCATCGGCCAAGTCAGCTCCACGCCCGGATGAAAACCACCACCATACAAAGTTTCTAAAACGGCACGGGTCATCAACAAAGCACTCTTGGAATCATCTTTCGCTGCTTCCTCAAATTGTCTTTGGTAATATGCACCCATCTCGTCTATGTGCTCGAAATCAAAATCTTCTGGGGTTTCAAACTTCCCATCTTTCCAGTTTTTCAATTGCTGATACAGTATCGGAGGAACCGCAAACCATTGCGCAGGACTGCCCGGATAGTTGATGCCATCGCCAGGATAGAAAGGCAATTTGAGCGTTTCTGTTCCGCTACCAAAATTCGTCAAATCGGTTGTATCTTTACTAGGGATGATTGGTTCGTTATTGTAATCGTATTTCGGATTTCTGAACAGATTAAAGATTCTTTCCCGTTCTGCTTTTGCGCCAGGTTCTTTTTTGAACAACAATTGAAATTTCCCATTGGCCGTCAATTCGTCTATCGTTTCTCTGAAAGATGGGGAAAGAAAATCTCCAGCATTCACCCATTGCATTCTATACAATCGGTAAAATAATGGAAACACCAAGCTCATCTCTGGCGTATATTTTTCTTTTTCAATACCTGAGATGAGATCGTACATGGTTGCTATCGGCTGAATCTGGGGCGCATAATCCGGCGGTGCTGTTGCAACCCAAGCCGCCGCATCAGCATCGGATAGGTCAAATACCTTTCCTGTTTTTTTATGGGTAATACGTGCAGTAACTCTACCATCACAAATATCATCATACCAATTTGAATTATCCGCAAAATCAGTGTTAAGATCTGATGGATTTAAAGCAGCAGAGATGCCATCAGCGGGATAAAAAATTAAAGTACCTTTATCGTTTTCCACCGTTGCTAATGTTACCGGTTTGGAAGTTGTACTCATTTTTTGCGCCAGCAGACTTCCATCGGATTTCTTGAGCGGAAACGGGAACTGCCCATCTATGGTCTTTTTTTGTCTTTCTTTTACCGTAACGGCATTCGGACTGTTAACCAATTCTTCCCTGTAGTTTGGAGTCCCTTCTTTGCGCAATCCTTCATTGAGGACATTTGGATTTCTCAGGGCGGCACTGATGCCCGGTGCGATTTGTTCTTTATAGAAATTAGAACTGAGGTTATAGTTCTTCGTTTTGATGGAAAGATCTAGACTATTATTGAAATCGTACCAGAATGGTTTCTTATTGGCCACCTCAACTGTCCATTCAATTTTATATTCAGCAGGGTTTATTTTCGCAACAGGTGCTCCATTTTTATCACAGGCATAAATATAAAATCGCTGTGCTTGTTTTTTGATGGCACCTTCTTTGGTCAGGTAGTTTTGGTCTGTTTCAAAAAGATTAGCCCAAGGCACTTCAGGGCTAAAGATAACTTCATCCTTTTCAGCTTTTCCATTGCCCACTCGTGCAATTCCAATGGAAGGGTAAATTCTAAACTTTGGCTTTTTTTTACTTTTCATAAAGAGGTATTATTTTTTAATAATGATCTGCATCATACATTAATGTAATGAGTAAGAGAAAGGTAACTGTTTATCAAAACAATATATTCATAATATCACAAATATAATAATTATCAATTTAAATTATTTCTATAAATAAAAATCAGACTGATTAACATGCGCAATCAGTCTGAATGTGTAGATGGTTTCTCAGGGTAGTAAGTTCTCTTGTTTTATTTTTCAATATAACAAGAGAACCAAGTAAACTAGTTCCTTGTCCATTTTCTCCCTCCAAATCCACCAACTTGGTCAACAAAGTCTAATTGATTACCAGAAGCATCAACTTTCAATTCTAGGAATCCATTAAGCATGTTATGTCCTTGCGGAACATCTGTCCAAGTCAAACTAACACGATCTCCAACAATACTTCTCCACGCAACATTTGTCCAACCTTTCCTGTCTGGTGCTTGTCCATTCCATGAAACTTGGTTTCCAATTTGGCGGATGTAGTAAGTACCTGCATCACTACAATTCCAAGTGCCTGTTAAATCATTTTAGTTACTCATATCAAGTATTTTTAGGGTAAAAAAATCAATGAAAGTATAGGATTACTTTAGCAAGGCATAATAGTTTCTACGTATTCGCCCTACGCGTATGATATTAGTAGCTTAAAAGTATTGTTTGGACTTAAAAAGATTAGAATTGTAGCAAGGATATAAACTAAGAAATGACCATAACACAAATATACATAATCAAAATATAAAAAACTTTCCTTTTTTCAACATTCTCCAAATTGTTGTTTTTTTGCTTTACAAATTTTGAAGGGGAACAGCCATAGATTTGCTTAAAGCTCCGGCAAAAATTGGCAGCACTTCTGTATCCCACTTCAAAAGCCACATCTTCAACGGACATTTTTTGAAGCAACAAATTGGCAGCATGGTTAATACGAACAGTCCGAATAAAACCACCTGTTGAAATATTGATCATAAAATTTAATCGTCGGCTCAGTTGCGATTCTGTCAAATAAAGTCGTTTGGCTAAATCAGCGGCCTTAAATTTATTTTGCTCTAGATTATCTAAAACCGTCATTTTTACTTTTTCGACAAAAGCCGCATCCGAAGGGGCTAAGTTAAAAACATGCTGCTGCGAAATGATGCTCGTTGCAGCATACAAATGGGGTTGTATTTGGTTTTTTGCACTCATGTTGTGTATAAAACTTTATGGATTTACATTAAAAAACATCATCTATATACTATTAGTATATTTACTAGGCGAAAGGTTACCTCCCAAAAGCAAGTAAAATAAAAAGCCAGCATCCGGGGTAGAATGTTGGCCTTATAAAATAATATCTTATGATTTTTTTTAATTGCTACCGCTGGCAGCGGAATAAGTTTTATGCAAGATTTCCCCACCATCATCCGGACCATCTTCACCATAATCATGAGCATCTGGATGATTACTTTCATCCGGTGTATGTTGCCGCTCTAGATCTTTAGTAGAAGAAGCCATACCACGAGATTTTACTTCATGCCCTTTATAAGCCGTAGGTGCAAATTCTTCAGCAGTCACCCCTGTAATAACTTTCTCCCAATCAAACGCAGGGCCAATATCCCATTTGCCACTTTGCCGATAATTGATATGGGAAAGGATGCCGTTAAATCCCAACACTTTGTTTGTATATTGATAACGATCCTCTGGGGAAAGAAATTCACGAGCAATGTCATACGCTCCAGTTAGGTAGCGCAATAACACAATCAAACTATCATATTGCTCATCCGTAAAAGTAGCATAGTAGTTTTGCCCCCTAAAAGGTTCATCTAGTTTGGTGTATAAATGTGTATCATCAAGCGAACAATAAGGCCTTCCGTAAATAGAATTGAGATTGTTATTCGCTTCATCAAGGACAAGATAACCAATATTGGACAATTCAATCCCAATAGATTTTTTACTCTCATTGGTATTCCCGCCAATAGCTCCTTTACCCAAATGATACGACCAATAGGCAGAACTAAATGGTCGGTAAATGGCGCCATCTCGCGCGACAACAAAAGGAACAGAAACGTGACCTCTATCTTTATTCATCAATACAGAAAAATCTCCGGTAAGATAACCGGCCGTATAGTGAAGTACGATTTTTTCTTTCTTTATTTTCTCCGCAAAAAAATAACCTTGAAATTTTGAGGAAGGGGAAACTAAGTAGCCATCAAGATTGTGCTTATCTCCCTTGATGGGAACAGAAAATGGCTTAACGGTATACGTTCCGTGATTACCGGAAGACTTTACAGCTTCTTCCCAAGCTGGTATTTTTTCATATTGCATCATAAGTATTGAATTTAAGGGGTCGGTGTTAAATATTTGTTTCTATAGAATATACATAACAAACATATGATTTTTTAATCAATTATCAAAATAATTTAATACACAACAGCATATCAAAAACCAGAGTATACAATCAAACGGTATACTCTGGCCTTTATAATATATGGCAAAACGTTCTTACAATTACTTGAGGATCATTAATTTTTGTGTGCTGATATTATTGCCTTGCTTTACAACAACCATGTATAAACCATTCATTAAGTTGTCTTGAATACCTACGGTTAGGTCAGGTGTTCCGGCAACAACATCTCTCGTCCAAACTACTTTTCCTAAATAATCTACAAGAGATACTTGGCTAGCAGCTCCCATAAAGTCCTCTAAATTTACATGGAAACGGCTTGTTGCAGGATTAGGATATACAGGCACATTTTGCTTTACTGTTTCCGTAACTTTTGCACTTCTTCCTTCTGGGCAATATAAGAATCTACAGGCTCCAATATAGCTACCATTGTCTAAATGTGCTTGTGCTGCATTTTCGCTGATGCAAAGTTCTTGCTCATTGCATGGATTTCCAGGAGGTACGTGGCAAATTAAAATCTTGTTGCTATTGCCGTTGCCACAATCAATACAATCAGGGAAACCGTTGCCATCTGTATCTGCATGGTCTGCATCTTCTGGACAAACATCACAAGCATCTCC
>JAHDGC010000457.1 GCA_020627865.1 Saprospiraceae bacterium
TCTTTTCTTACTTTTGCATTCGCCAAAAAGTAAGCAACCTGCCTGTCCTTGCGGTCACGCAGGCAGGAACGCTTGTCAAAAAAAACTCCCTCCGGTCGGACAGTTTTTTGACAGGCCATCGCCACCACGACGTACCTTCGACCGTACACTTCTGCTGAAAAAATTGACTTTTATATCAATACAAAATTATATATCAAATCATTTTTCCATCACAGATTGGACAGGCATTTTCGTCGTTTTAAATCAGCGAAATCCAAGGAAGCTATAGGCCACAAGGAGCAATTGTTGCCTCAAAATCTGCCCCGGCTTCCACCTCAAAACCAGCTTCCATTAGCATGGACTCTCCGGCCTGATAGCGTACAACGGTTCCGGTATTCACTTTGCTGTTCGCTCTGATGGTTTGGGCCGCATGAAAGGTAGCATCTCCCGTAATGGTTGTTAGAATATCAATATGCATAGGGCAAGCGGGTAATACGCCTCCCGTAAAACAAACTTGATCTGTTCCTGTTCCAGCAGGAGTACAGTCACTTACCTCAAAAGTATAACACTGTGTTTCCTCCCAAGATGGATCAAGCAAAGCAGGGGCGACCACATCAGTATTTGGCGTAAGCAACAACAAAGGATGCAATTCCAGTTGGTATGGCATATCAACCGTTCCGGTAATCTGATTTCTTACATAGGTAAAAGCATTGGGTAGATCAAAAACAGTTTTAAAGTCCTCACTATAAAATTGTAAGTCAACCGGATATTCTGCAAAATCTCCCAGCACAGTCAGGAAGTACAGACTCCCATTAATACCCGGAACATTCAAGGGCGATGCACAACCGACCACATTCCCTAAATTATCATAAGCCAATAAGTAGTCATTAGCATTGCTGAACTTGTATGCACTGCTGAAACTAACTTGCAAGGTAAGCGTCATATTTTCACCATATACATCTGTAGTCGTACAGGCCGGTTGCGTTGCCGTACCTATTGGTAAGACTGGTGTTATGGTCAAGGTATTACAAGTCGTTCCTGATTGTAAATAAGTATTCAAGTTGATCGGGTTGTAAACATTTGGATCGACAATTTGATCTGGAATATCATTGAGGACTCCTGTCCATAAAGTTGCACTCATCAATAAGATGGTAAAAGGGAGCACGAGCCATTTAAAAAATTTATTTTGTATGTACATTGTTTTTATTTTTAAATACACAAAAGAGCACTATAACAAATGATGTTGGTATACTCATGTGCACCAAGTCACATTAAACATATATTAATTATAGTTCTTTACTACATGCTAAAAGTATTTTTATAACATTTACTTACGCTTTGCTGAAATAAAATTGAGAAAAATAAAATAATAGTGGTTAATTCAGTCAGTCTAGCTTTAAAGTCAAAAATTCGTAGTAGTTTTAATCTATTCTTACTTTTGCATTCGCCAAAAAGTAAGCAACCTGCCTGTCCTTGCGGTAACGCAGGCAGGAACGCTTGTCAAAAAAAAACTCCCTCCGGTCGAACAATTTTTTGACAGGCCATCGCCACCACGACGTACCTTCGACCGTAATAAAATACTGATTCAACCATTCTTAAAAAAGTTAATATTTATAAAATAAATTTTATGCATATGCGGTACGCTGTACCCTGTTTGCGTGATCTTGCCAGACAGAATACAGCGCACCGATCTTATGCTTTCATCAATGTAAAATCAACAGTTTCTTAGTTCGTTCTCCAAACTTCACGGTATACATGCCCGGCGTAAGGGATTCTGTATCGCACTCCAGCAGATGTTTCCCGGCAGGAATATCCAGTTGGATTTCTTTGGCAACACGACCGAATCCATCCACAATTTTTATGGAAGAATTGAGGGCTGTTTCCAAGTTAAATTTCAGGTAGACCTTTTGGCTAGCCGGATTCGGATACAGTGAGAATAAATCATCCTGAATCGTTTCTTTAATCGACGATGTTTGCATTGGATTAAAGAGAAACGGTGCCTGTACTGTGCCAACAACGTCATTGGTTACAAAAGAAAATTGTTCTTGTAGATCGATGATTTCTTCTTGAGAGTTGTCATAATACATAAAAGAAATATCCATTTGATCCTCATTAGAAAAAACCGTCAAAAACAAGAGATAAGTATCCAATTGTTCTACATATAATGCTTTTGCGGAACCTCTGATTTCTCCATTAATTACTGCCGCCACTTCGTCACCATCTTCCAACTCGAGGATTGCATCGGGATGAAGTGTTGCAATAATATTCATATTAAACTGATAGGGGGAAGGATCAAATGGCCAGATTTCACTACCGGCATTTCCAGTACGTTCACTGACAGGTACGGGTGCAAAATTCGTCGGAGCAGGATAAGTTAAGGTGCCTGCGTTTGCCGTATTGAGCAAATAACCTTCCGGACATTGCATATAATTCAAACTCCCAATCCAACCATAGCCCGCGACAAATTGCGCGAAAGCGGTTTGACTTTTAATGACATCTCCATTCAAGGCAACGAGATTTCCCAGTGCATTATCGACCGTCATTCCGCCTTGCGGCACAAACCCGATCCAGTTCCATCCTACTTCAATCGGAATCGGAGAATTTATCGGATTGTACGGCGTACCCAACAGGCGAATGGTATCATTTTGTGGCGCCTGATACATGTAACGATATTGGTAATCAATACCCGGCAAAGAACCCAACCACATACCGAGATTAGCAGAATATTGACTAAAGTTATCCAGATTTTTAATCAATGCATTATTCGGATAATCCACAGAATTCAACACATTGTTTACAGAATTATCTCCTAAGTCCACATTGAAGGAAATCCAGTTCCATCCTGTAGCAAGTGGGATATTTTTTTCAATAGCCCCAACAGTATGGAGGGTATCCGGAGTGAGCGGCAATCCTTCGACACCTTCTACGACATAGTCATAAGTTTCCAATACCGTTCCATACATGGTACACTCCGAAGCATCCCAGATCCTGAAGTTTATAGCGCCATCCATATCCGCTCCATGCACGGTAAGGAAGGCCCGATAGTCCTCCAGTTCGGTCACATATTCCACATTGGCAATCCCCCTTAGTTCATCATTGATAAATGCGCTGACCAAGTCTGTATTGTCTAGGGAAAGTTCTCCTTCAATATTGAGCACTACCGTAAAATTCATGTTAGATTCATAAGCACCTTCATCTACGACACCCCAATCTGGCGCAGGACACCGGACTTTGAGGTCAACAATTAAAGGTTCTAGCCCAGTAGAGAAGTCAAGGTTCACCGTAGTCAAATAGTCATCAATCAACAGGTCTCCGGGGAAGGTAAACGTAACAAGTTTCAATTCGCCCGGTGTCAGGGTTCCACTGTTTGGAGAAACCGTCATCCATCCTGGAACATCAATAATATCAAAGTTAACATTACTACTACTTCTATTGGTAATCTCCCTAGTCACACTCAACACATCCCCTTCTACTTTCTGTTCAATGATATTGGAACCTACCCAAGCTAAGTCACTTTTATCCACAAAAAATTCCCATAAGATTTCTCCAGTAGCATTGCCATACAAATCCTGAATGCCATCAACAATAACCCTCAGTGTTCTATTCTCAATATAAATATCCTGAATATTCGGAACGATGATAATCTTGTCATCGCTACAGCTAATCGTCGCATCTATCAAAGCACCAGTTGTCGTATCATACAATCCAAGATTATTGTTATTGATATTGGTACCGATCCCATCAGCAGGGAAAATTTCATTACACTTTATCCGTTTGGTAAAAGTGATACTGATTTCATCTCCTCTGGAAAGGATACCGTCGGCAGGTTCTGGTGTCCCTAATAAAGTAGGTGGTAGCGTTTCTTTCCTCCCCTGTATCACATGAGAAATACCTGCCGCAAGAGAAATGTCTGTACATTGTGTAATTGCCCTAATGTCATAAGGGCCATCTGCCAATAGGGATAAATCCCAAGGTACAATATGGAATACGGGAGAGTTAATCAGGTCAGCCTTGGAGAGTTCTGTAATATTAATCCAAGACCCATCTCCATTTGTCGGGCGGTATTGCACCCGAATCGTATCTAAGTCAGGATCAAGGTTATCATATTCATTCAAGGTGATATTCATGAAGTTGACATCATCTGGTGTGACCACCCAATTTTGTAACGGGAAGCCCACATCAATCCGGCTACAAGGTTCGATAAAAGAAACATCAAAATGAATCTCCTTGTAAAATTTGGTTTGGTCTGTTTCATTGGTAATAATAGCACCGGAGTTAAAATCAAGATAAGTATCATACCCCAAAGATTCATTTATATCATACCCTAGCGATTCTGAATGTTCAATCATACAAGCGGAACCAAAGTAGACACCAATATTTTCATAATCATAATCAACCGGGCCACGTTCTATGGTTAGGGTCTTAACAATAGTCTCGAACGGGCCTAATTGGAACTGGATAGGATTACCACTTAGGGGAGCACCATCAACCTTAATAATTGCTCCATTCGGGTTTCCGGTTTCAGGAACACCCAATTCATAGATCAATTGATCCGCTCCCGTCTGTCCAATGTTAGATAATTCAAGGACAAATACGGCCGGATCATTTTCAGGCACATTCACCGCGACAGTTGTATTGGCTGTATAGCCTGCTTCTTCCCTTGGTACAGTTCCCAATTCCCAGGGGCACATGGATTCTCCAGCGACCAGATCAAAGCATGGTGTTCCAAAAACAGGATCATCCTTGACATTGATGGTAAAGTTATCATTAGGATCATCGTCTGCTAAAGTATAGCTCACTTCTCTATTCATCGCATTAGAAGAGGATTCCGAGTCGGAAATACCCCCTCCGATATCAAAACCGATTTGTACTTTTTGTCCATTCCCAAAAGCTTCAAAACCGATAGTTTCATTAAAGCTGGTTTCCCATTCAAATTCATACTCAAAGGTAAACGATTCCTCACTTTCCGTAGAGAATGTTTCGGTAACGGTTGTCAAACCATCAAAGGTAACATTCTCCCTGAAGGCTGCTGCATTTTTAAGGTTATGATTGTACTCAATTATCCGCCTCCAAGTATTTGCATCCGCCTCATGTCCAGTTGCTTCAAGGGACGGAATAACATCGGTCAAAATTTGCCATTCTGAATAAATATATTTTGTTCCGAAGCTCTCTGGCGATACCCTCAAACGTTGATCCAATTGTACTTCGCACAAGGTATCTACAAACTTCAAAATATCGGTTCCTCCATATTCAAAGTTCAGGGCTGCCCCGACGTATACATCCGCATTAGAGCCAAAAACATCATCGCCATCGGAGGTAGAATATTCTATTTCCGTAGTCGTACAGACTTCCATCGACTCCTCTTCGGTGACAGATTCTGTATAGCCAATACTCATATCTAATTCGAAGACCTGTTCTGTTTCTGTGATCACACCACCGACGGGCGTTCCTGCATAGGTGATTACTTTAGCACCGAGGTCGAGGTTGAGTTCTCGATTTTCTCCCGCCGAGAATGCCGTTGCATTTGACCATTCTGTACAGTTGGTACTTCCTGCCGCTACCGTCACCGAAGAAGCATCTCCCGGTGGATCTCTCAAAATCAAAGTGGGGAAAGACGGAGCAGAAGTGGTAAAGGTAGATTCTCTTGAACGTTCTCCCAAAACAATTACCTGCTCTGATGCTGTAGCACTAGCATCGTCAACCGTAGCTGTTGCTTGCAAAGTTTTCAGGTAACTTCCAGCAATATTCGGGATACCAGCCCAATAGACATGTTTAAAAACAACAGAATCCATCTGTACTTGAAACTGATCCAAATCTGCCACTTCGTTATTAATGGTCAGTATGGCATCATCCTTATAACATTTCCCGCCATGATAGTTTTCATAGACTTTAATATCGGTAGCATATTCCTGATAGCCATTTGCGGCTGTAGATTGTTGGATTATTTTTAAACCACAGGAATTTGTTGGATAAGGCTCAATTTCAACCAAAGGTGGACTGATATAAATAAAATCGGTTGTATCTTTTTCTATCTCTCGCATATCTGCCTCGTAGCCGCCCTGCAATTGGAAAAAGTTGTAAATAATATTGTTAGAATGTTCCGTTACACTAACAACTAGTGGTATAGGTGGCAGGTTATCGAATACAAATTCCCCTGTAGGATTCGTAAGGGTTAACTCTTTTTCATAACAATTATTTTGCGCCCTTGCTTTCACCTTGACAATAGCACCTGGCGGAATAACAGACAATCGACAATCACCCCCGGCCATCTGTCCGACAATCTGCCGTTTGGTCAAGTCTTGGAATAAAACACCCGCAATCGGTG
>JAHDGC010000458.1 GCA_020627865.1 Saprospiraceae bacterium
CCTTGGCTGCACGTAATGGTAACTATCCCCGATGATAGGCTAACAGAGAAGTTGCCTATTCCTGTGATACGTCCTACGCTTTGGGCGTACAGATCATTTAAATAGTTTCGCACAGCAGAAACGTTAGACATTTGGATTGATAACTTTGATTGAGGCTTAAATTCTTTCCCGTCAATTTGAATAGAAATAAAAGAATCTGTTGCATTGATGGTACCCGTAGTAATTGCCGTGAAATCAAAAAGATCTTTATATGCAACTTGAGTCATATCGGCATGCCAGTCCACATATGCCTGATAAGTCCCGCCTGTTATACTTGATGCGCCGGCTTTATCATGTTCCTTCATCCATTTAAGGGCTTTGATGAATCTCTGTTGTTGTTCGGCACTGAGGTTTTTTAAATTTTTTCGTTTATCTATTGCCATGTTTCCTTGGAGTTGATATTTTTAAATCTAGATTTTATCAGGAGATATTATTGTCGATAATGAACTCTGCCAATGACGATAAAGAATTAAAACGGGCAAAAGTGATATGATGGGCAACATACATTTGACTTGCTGGAAAATAGTTTACATGGATCATGTTTCCATCAATCTTCAACATTCTTTCTATGCCGTCTACGCTGGTGATTTCATAACTTGTCCCGTTATAAGCTATGCTTTGATTAACAGGTGCTCCTTCTGGGATATCTAACTGCCCCGTTGAGCCACTTGCGTCGTATTTTATATTAATATCTATTATGGGGGCTTCCTCACAGGGTCTTTTTTGATCGTCAATAATCCAAACCATATATGGACCTGGAGGCAGTACCTTAGGGTCATCGGGAATCACACATTGTAAAGGACTCGCTTGCGTAAAAGACAGCGCTACATATCTTTGCTCTGTATCCGTATGATGGGTCATTGCTCCCAATCGTATTAAGCCTACTTTTGCTATGGTTGCTCCTGTGGCTATTGTAAAATCTATAGTTACGGTGTCCCCATACTCAAAACTAGATTCGGAATTGACTCCATTTTTTGTCAAGCTATTAATGGATGGCCGGACACCCTTGAAAAAATAAGGTGGCTTGTATATTTCAAAACTTTTAATGTTTAAGGGGATCCCTATGCTGGGTTCAGATTTTAGAGGATCGACGCCTCCCGCAACAATTACGGAACCATCCGTTAACAGTAAGGCGGCAGAATGATAGGTTCTCGGCTCGGTTAGGCCATCCACTACTGAAAAAGTATTCGTTGAAGGATCGAAAATTTCACAAGCTTTGGCAATAGAAGAAGTGGGTTCCCATTTATGATGACCGTGTCCACCGATGATTAAAACGGTTGAATCTGGGAGAATAATTGGATTCACGTTAATTCTCGCGTGCGTCATATTGGGGAGGTCGATATAGCTGGGGCCTCCATTGGCTAAGGTATCCAAAATATGTGCACTCTTAGGCTCGGAATTGGCAGTAAGTGGGGCATAAGGAGAGGTGTGGGCATGGTTATCATTCTGCATCCTAGCCCCACCCAAGACCAAAATTTTTCCTGCTTGCGCAGGAGGGAGTAAAACGCAAGTTCCCTCTTCTCTCGCATCATGTAAAAAAGCGGGTTCACTAATTAGGTTCCAGGTTCCCGTATATTTTTTGGTATCTACTGCAAAAACGGCGGTAGGTACTTTTAAGACCGTAGGAGAACTTGTGCCTCCTCTATTTGTTCGTTCATATCTCCAATTCGGGCCCACATGATAAATTTTGCCATCGGGAGCTAGTTGCATGCCCGGATAAGTAGGAAAAGCCCTACAAGTAGTCGCGGCGGTAGTTGCGGCAGCATCAGGTTTAAGAATGGTTATAACTTTTGGAGTATAATTGGGCTTTTGGGCATCAATTTTATCTATTTCAATCAGTTCAACTGATTCCGCAATGGTATAAGCTACCGAAGAGGGAGCATCTTCCGTTCTGCCAGAGAAAACTATGATATTCCCGTCGGGCATAACAACTGGTGTAGGATACCATCTTCCCTCATGCATTTCCCCTATTTTTTCCCAACCCGATGACGGATCAAAAACACATATATCTTTGATGCCACGACCATGAGAGGTGCCGGGATTAACAGCACCATGAGGACCCGCGCCAGCCCCTCCCATTGTCAGAATTCTGCCATCGGGGAGATGTACCTGATGGCAACAAAAAATATCTATACCGGAAGGAGGAAGGTGTATTTTAACATTACTGCCCCGATCCCTATCTGGAATCATGATGCCGGAGCCAGCGGGAAATTCTTTCAGCACTTTGGGGTCCCACTCGACACATTCTCTGGTATAATGCACGCTTTCTGCGTGGCCAGACCACCAAAGGACTTTTCCATTGCGAAGCAAAATAGCATGGATTACAAAGACGCCTTCATCGTCTCCTGGGTTAGCGGCATTACTATATCTTATGATAGAGTTTCCTGGAGTTTTCCAAGGGCCAAGCCATTCTCCTTTCGTGATTGACATATAATTTACTTTAAAATTTTAAATTCAAGGTTTAATGTTTCTGGCATAAATGAGTTTTTTGTATCTCTGGGGATGCGTAATGTGATAAACCATACTTCGTTCTCTAATTTTCCTTTTAGATAATTCCCTTTTAATCGTCCTGTTTGAATAGTTTCGTCTTTGCGGTGTACATAAAAATAAAAAGGATATTCCTCCCAAAATTTTGCATTATCCCCGTCTACTTCGATTTCATCAATATCCATCGGGATTTCGAAGGCAAATTTTAATGTTTCGAGATCCCCAATTTCTTCTTTGAAGGAAAAAACATAATTGTAACCTTCTGAAATATTCCAATGGGAAAAACTACCGGTTGTCAATCTTGCATGCTTCTCATATTTTTGAACAAGCATGTGAGGGATTTGAGGACGAACTAATCTTGTCCGGATAATTTTTTTGTTGAAAAAATGCTCGTCCAAACTTTCTTTATCTTCCTTGAATTTACGTGTAAATAAGCACTTACGATTCGATGGATACAAAACAGCATTCTCCACAAAAAGGGCGTATTTAGGTCGATTCATTTTCATTGGTTCTACTTGTGACCAGTTATATGTTTTTTCATTGGGCAATACCTTGCCAATGGTAGATTGCCTTGGATAATACCTTTCAATGAGATGACCTTTAAATTTTTGGTTAATATCTATATAGCATAAAAAAGTTTTCCCATCACCTGCCTCCGCTGAATTCGCAAAAACGAAACGGATTCCCTGTGCAACATAATGAAGTCGTAAGCGAGATATTGTTCTGTCTACTGTGCAGGCTCCACGTAAATATTGGATATCTTCTTCGACCTTGAAATTGCTACCGAGCCAATTTTTTAATTCTGTGGTATCTGTTATTTTGAAAAATGTCTTTGCTATAATTAGTTGATTGGATAGGTCTATCTGTGCATAAAGGTTCACTGAATACATACACAAAACAATCAAAATAGAATTTCGATTATCATTCAGCAATACCTTTAGAATACTTTTAATCCAATAAGGACACATTAGCTTAAGTGGACTATTCAAAATGTCTAAAAAAGAAAAATATTAGGAGTTTATTTTTAATGTCTTTTTGCTCTATAAATCAATGCCCAAATAATTTTTGTTAGTAAAGCTCATATAGAATATAAATATAGTGCATATTTTTAATTTATCAAAATTTTATACAAATTTTCTATCAAACATGAAAATATCATGATATTGGCATTAGTCAACAACAATTATGCTTCCGGCAGTGTTTACTCAAAAACAAACGATGGAAAAGATTAATATATTTTGGTTCCGCAGAGATTTACGCTTACAGGATAATGCCGGTTTATATCATGCCCTCAAATCGGATAGGCCTGTTTTGTGCCTTTTTATTTTTGATACGAATATTCTGGAAGAGTTGCCGAAATCGGATGCGCGAGTTGGTTTTATTCATGAGGCTGTTCTCAGTTTGCATACAAAGTTAGCCGCATTAGGAAGCACTATATTTGTCGAAAAAGGAGAACCTCACAAAGTCTGGACTGCATTATTGAAAAAATACAATATCGGAAAAGTTTTCTGTAACCGAGATTATGAACCTTATGCCCTCGAAAGAGACAGTGATGTAAGATTGTTGTTGCAAAAAAGTGAAGTGGCTTTACACCAATATAAAGATCAGGTTATTTTTGAAAAAGAAGAAGTCCTGAAAAAAGACGGTACCCCTTATACGGTTTTTACACCTTATAGCCGGAAGTGGTACGAAAAGTTGAACAGCAGGGGAGAAGGCGCAAACTCTTTTTACCTGAAAGCCTATCCTTGTGAAAAGTATTTTCGTAATTTTTATAAAACAAAACCGCTGCCTTTACCAAGTTTGGAGGATATCGGTTTTGTACAATCAACAATAGAAATTCCAGATACAAAAGTTAAACGTGGATTGATCCGGAATTATGAACGGGATCGGGACTTTCCTGGCATTAATGGCACTTCTCGATTGGGTATTCATTTTCGGTTTGGGACGATCAGCATCCGGGAGAAAGCCAGAAATGCTTTAGGGCTGAGTAAAACTTTTGTGAGTGAATTGATCTGGCGGGATTTCTATGCCATGATTTTGTCTGCTTTTCCGCATGTCGTCACGGAACCTTTCCGGGAAAAGTATAAGGCAATTCCTTGGCGGAATAATCAAGCGGATTTTGAAAAATGGTGTGCTGGGAAAACGGGCTATCCAATGGTGGATGCTGGTATGCGAGAATTGAATGCCACTGGGTTTATGCACAATCGGGTACGGATGATTACGGCCAGTTTTCTAACAAAACACTTGCTGATCGACTGGCGTTGGGGAGAGGCGTACTTTGCCGAGAAGTTGCTTGATTTTGATCTGGCTTCGAATAATGGTGGCTGGCAATGGGCGGCTGGCTGCGGTACGGATGCGGCTCCCTATTTCCGAATTTTTAATCCGGAATCCCAGCAGAAAAAATTCGACAAGGCTTTGGTTTATATCAAAAAATGGGTGCCTGAATTTGGAACGGATACTTATGTTACTCCTATGGTGGAGCATAAGTTTGCTCGGGAGCGTTGTTTGAAAACTTATAAAGATGCGTTAGCCCAAGCGGAATAAAAGACCATTCGCTTTGCTCATTGTCAGAGGTCAGACAGTCAGACGCGTTCGTGCTTGTTCTTGGCAGACTGCTATATTTTTAGCAGAGCAGCGCCTGTCTGCGTGGCTTGTCAGGCAGGTCTGACCCTCTGACAACGGAAGCGATCCGATATCTATATTTTTGTTCTCCGTAGCACTACGATGCATCGTGGTGCTGCGGAGAACAAAAATAGCCTTCATCCCAACAGAGACAAAGGCTATTTTATTCTAAGTGCTTACATATTCAATCTTGCCTTAAAAACGGTAGCAAGAGTTAAATTTCTTACGCTTGGAATAACGCTTTCTTTTTTTCTTCTTTACTTTGAATTTATTGGAAGAACGCTTCTTGCTTTTCTTATAAGACTTGGAAGATGAAGAGCGCGTCGGAGCTTTCTTTACTACTTTTTTAGCAACAGGCTCAGAAGCACGATCTACAGCTTCGTTGGTATCTTGTGTAACAACTTTAGTCGTCTTTTCTTCTATAACAGGATTTTCTTCGGATACATTAGCTACCATTTCTGCGGTAGAAGGAGCGGGGAGCTCTGTTTCTGTATCGATGCGGATTACTGTGCCCATTCCTACATCATCAATATTAAATTGACTGTTTAGAACGTCATAGTCATTGGCTGCATCTTCTTTGACAACAACGGTAGTTTCTCTGTTACCGTTATCTTGGAATTGTTTTTTTACGATTTGCGCGTTGGCAAAGCTATACGTAGCGAAAATTGCTACAACGATTAAATTAATTAAACGCATAAGGATAAGGATTATAATTTGTTAACACAATCACCTGATGGATGGTCAGGCAACTTTTTTCGATAAAAGGGATATGCTACACGACTTTTCTGTGTAACACGGGGGATAATGTTCTTCTGTAATGTTTTGCTTTTAGTTAGACGGCTTAAATAATTAAAAGTTTCTTAAATTTATCTAAAAATTTAATACGCTAACTAATGCTGGATAATGTTTATTGCTTTGAAGACTTGGTATACGCTATCTTTTCAGCAATTTTAGAATTTTGGATAAATAAAAATAATACTAATAAAAACTAAATACTAAATACTATTGGATATGAGTGCAAGATAAGCCTTTTTAGACTAAATATCAAACTTTTTTACCTCATATTATTGTTTTTTTATATTTTTTATAAAATTTTTAAAGAAAACAAAAATTTATTGAAAATAATTCAATGTTTTTCATATAAATTTAT
>JAHDGC010000459.1 GCA_020627865.1 Saprospiraceae bacterium
TTGAGTTGAATAATATAAAAAATCTAGGCGATAGCTTCAAACGAGCTGACCAGCAATGCCAAAGCTGGGAGCTAACTTCAAGTTAGTTCCCAGGTTTGGACAAGAAAGAACAACATTACGAAAATGTCATAAACATTACAACGCCATATTCAAATGTTATTTTTTTACATTAAACGCTTTTGTCTCCCCATCACTCTCCGCTTCTATAGTATAATAATAACGTCCTTCCGGTAAGGCCTCCTTAATTTTCAACTCGTGAACGCCTTTTGTTTTCAACGTTTCATTTTCCAGATAAGTCACCAAATTGCCATTAACATCACTTAAGAAAATGCTCACCTTTTCCGTTTTGGAAATTTGATATTTTAAAACAATACCATCCTCATCTTCAGGATAAATATCACTGTGTAATATCTTTTTGATGACTTTAATATTTGGATCGTGTGATTTAGCAAAAGATGGCAGCATCCTGTTAGCTGTTGTGTCACAAACAGGTGTGAAACAAGGGGGCTTGATATCTGCGAGAAACTCCGCACCTAATTCGACTTCAAAATCTGGTTTTAAATCAATACAATTGCCGGCAAGGTAATCTACATTTGAAGTCACCTCCACATGACTAACAGATTCCAAAACGTTAGCGGCTGTCTGCAACTGGTAATGATAGTTGTTATAATTTTCGATATCTGAATAATCAAATGGATTCCCTACAATGCAAGGGGAACGGTATGGATCATCCATCAAGCCGATCATGGTGTATGGAATCTCACCGATGCAGGCAGCCCCATCATAACCGCTTGCTGCCGCAATTTCTGCAAGGGAAGAAGTCTCACTAAGCGCAGGGTCGGTATTCGAATAACTGGTGCCCAAATCTACGCCCCATGCGGTGGCGGTGGTTGCGTCAATATCAACAATGGTTGGTGTGTTGATGCCTACATTACAGTCGATAATGCAACCTGTCGGTAAATCTTGTGCATAGTCCAGATCCAGAACAGGGACAATCGTTGGATATTGTTCGCTCCAAGGTGGATTTTGATAATCTACAGATAACACTCTGTTTACCATTGTCGTATTCTGAAGGTTATATCCGCGAGAAACACCCCGATTATCAACATGGACTGCTTTTTCACAATCCACAGCCAGATTGTTACGGGCAATAATATCATGTCCTCCTCCAATAAAGACACCGACATCTATGCCCTGAAAAATATTATCGTGTACCAAATCCCCACTATCACCATCATCAAAATAAGCCCCATGTGCTTGATGAGAACTGTGGATATAATTGTAGCGGATGATATTGCCATAACTGGTCCAATCGTTCCAACTGTAGAACGCGCCCATATCATTAGATACGCGGCAAATGTCGTAAATTTCATTGTACTCAAATATATTGTTATTGCCAAAGAAATGTATCCCGACATGGGGCGTGCCGTGTATCTCGTTATGGGCTACATACATTCCTACATTGTTGTCACTATATTTTGCGGGTGTCGCAACGGCTGCGCCATAAATTACTTTTACTCGGCCAAATTCGTAAATATGGTTGTTCACGACTTTGTGATTTGCATGCGTCAATGTAACCCGATCTCCACCCGATAAGAAAATACCGCCTGCACCAAGATGGTGAATATCATTGCTGATAACCTGATGCCCAGTACCGTCAACGATGTTCACCGCATCTTTGATGAAGTTGCTCATATCGCAGCCTGCAATCAACACATCGCTTCCCCGAACGACGGTAAAAGCTTCTCCTAGTCCGTAACTTAATTTTAAATCAACAAAGCTCACATTACTCACCGTTTCTAAGCGGATCATTGATGCATCGTTGTCCAAGATTCTTACTTCAGACACACCGGTTGGTAACCAGATGTATAACATTTGGGTATTGAAATTAACAGACCATTCTCCGGGCATATCTATCTCCTCCATTAAGTTGGTCGCAAAGTAAGGTTCCATACCATTCCCCTCCGGACGGGTATATTTATCACCGATACCCAGTGGTACGGAAGTAGCTTGTGAGACAGTTCCGGCAATGGTATCAATTGAGGCGGTTCTTACAGCATCATATTGCCAAGCAACCCGCCAATATCCTTGGAACCAAAGACCATCATTAATGGCATCTAACCACCGATGGTGGCGCGTGCCCCGATACTCAAAAATGCCCGGCTCGTTTTGCAATACCCGCTTCATAGTCATCATAGAATCGTTAGGGTATCGGGAAAGGGGCAGTTCAAAATCATCCGTGTATAAGCGGAAGAGTTCTTGGTTGGCAGCCGGGAAATAATCCGGCCAAGTATCCATGTTTTGGACGCCTAATGCCGCCAAGTCAAGTTGGACAATATTGCCAACGGCAGCAGGATCAAGTCTTGCCGTTAATGCTGGGTCAGTCAGTGGCGTGAATGATGAAGTCTCAACCGTTTTATTAAAATGGAGGACTGCACCGTGTTTGTTTTCGGCAGCATAGGTAATGCGGTTGCCGTCGGTACCGCTATCTTGTGTATACAAAGTAAAGCTGGAAGAAAGGTAGTAATCTCCATCCATTAGCCAGACCACAACATCTCCGGGATTGGTTAAAGTGCGGATTTCATCTCTTGCCCGTTCTAAGGTTTGGAATGGAGCATCACGCGTACCCGTATTGTTATTATCTCCTGTTGGCGAAACATAATACTGCCTGCCTTGTGGTGGGACATAGTAATCAATAGCTTGCATTGTACTGTCTTGACAAGGCTCTGGTTCAGGATCAGGATCACCGCCACCACCACCGGTATCCGGAATTTCCTCGGCAGGGCAAAAGGTCATCCCCCATTGAGAGGAAGGGCCAATGCCATCTCCAATGTGCTCAAGGCTCAATTGCGTGATGGCTTTTCCGTCGAGACTAGCGAAGGTGACAATTCCGGCAGCCTGCTCTGTATCATCTGTTGGATCTGTCACACAAGCTACACCGTTCACGGTAGTCGTGCCTATTGCACCGGGATCAATATTCGCATTGTAAACGGGATGCCCAGGTGGATGTGAGGATACTGTTGGGGTCAAGTTACTTAAAATGGTCCCGTCAGAAAGTGTTGCTGTGAAATTACCAAACAAAGCTTGCCCAGCAAAATCAATTCCGGGAATTGAGGTATCTAGTATGCCACTGCCATTCGTACCAATACTCCGTAAGAAAAGTGTTATGTTGGCTATAGGTTGTCCGAAAGTAACGGTGTAAGTCCCTTGTCCGGCTGAAGTTTCATTGATGTTAAAATCATTTCCGCCACCGTTGCCGAACAATCCAGTGTCTGTAGTTACATCGACAGAGACTGGAGTAGTTCCTAGGAGTTGATAGGTTTGCGGGCTGGTGTTTGTACTACCTCCTACCCTTGCGATGGCTTCTTCATTGTCACAACCATAGATCACAGTTAAATCGGCGACACATGCCGTTAGTCCCCAAAAAGAAGAAGGGCCACCAGCATCCCCGTCATTATCAAAACGGAACTCCGTTATAACTTGCCCTGCCAATCCGGCGAAGCTAACTACTCCAGAGGCTTGATTGGCATCAGCCGTGACATCTGTAATATAATGTATCCCGTTGGCCATAGTCGTTCCTAATGTCTCTATCTCGGCGTTAAAGTTATAAACAGGGTGCGTATTGTCATAAACGGTTACAGTTGGGACGAGATTGTTCAATACCGTGCCGTTAGATAAGGTAACGGAAAAGTTACCAAACAAGGCCTGTCCTGCGAAGTCGATTCCGGGAACAGAGGTATCCAATATTCCAGAATCTGCACTTCCTATGTTTCGCAAATAAAGTGTTATATCGGTAATGGGTTGTGCGAAGGAGATGGTGTAGGTTCCTTGTCCGTTTGCGGTTTCGTTTGCATTAAAATCATGGGCAGCACCACCGCCGAATAGTCCTGTATTAGTAGATATATTCACGGCTACGCCACTATTCATTAATCGGTAAGTTTGTGGGTTTGTGGAACTGCTAGAGCCGATTCTCTGGAGGGCGTCGGTAGAACAGTTATTCATGGTGTTTACAGCATAGCGTGAGGGGGCAGTTATAGGCGGGTTTTCTCTGCAGTTATCATCAGGTGTATAAACGGATTCAGCAAAAGTGTGTACTGAAGACAAGCAGCAAAAAATGGCGAATAAAAAAGTGTAGTTTTTGAATAAGGCTGTTTGTCGTGGTAGCTTTAGTTGCATTGTAATAATGTTTTGCATGATTAAAAGGTTTATTTTAAATGGTTAACAGAGAACTATCTCTCAAAATTAAGCAGCCTCAAAATACTGTATTATTATGATTGCAAATATATCGATGATGACAAAAGTATAAGGAATTATTGCCACAAAAGTATATGTATTGATATTTTTTAATACGACAATAATACACATCACGCTGTAACATGCTGCCCCTCAATACATTATTCTAGTCTAGCTTTAGATTTCATATTTATACATAAAAAAACAACTGTGCTTCTTTAGACACAGTTGCTTGTATTTGCTATTTGTAAATCCTGTAACAGAGCGTTTTTTGTTTGGTGTTTCTCTTTATGCTAACAGACAACTAAGTTTTGAGAAAATCCAGCCACATCTCTGCAGCCGGACTTGAAAAACTATATGTTATATGTATTCTTTACGTGTTAATTATCCGCCGCCGGAGCTAATCATGAAAGTACCATTGTCGGCACCACAGTTACTTGTAGCTTCTCTCCAATCTTGCTCCGCCGTACCGCCTTGGGCATCTGGATAAGCTTCTGGATCGGGATTCGTATTGGTTGGATCAACGGAAGCGGTATCATTATCATAACCATCTAACAATCCATCTCCGTCCACATCGGTTGTCCCCCCGGGTAGTCCGGTATTGGCCGGAGAAGCATCGCTGCCATCCACTACACCATCACCATTGGTATCATGTCCTTCAATAGCATCAAGGACACCATCGTTGTCGGCATCGGTATCGGTATAATCTGGATTATCGGTACTGTCCGTATTTTCTGGTGTAACACCTGCCCCACCAAATGTACCAATCGCATCATCATAAGCATCATCCAGTCCATCCATATCCGTATCCATGTTGGACGGCGCAATATAGCCGACGGTAGGTTGTCCTTCAATGTTATCTACAATACCATCATCGTCTGCATCAATATCAAGGAAGTCCGGTCCACCAGCTCCATCTGTATTGGTTGTTGGCCATGGCGAACCGGCCACTACCTCACCAGCACCACTACCGCTATCCTGATCGTCTACAGCATCAGCTAAGCCATCCATGTCAGCATCTACCATAGTAGTAGGATCGCCAGACGTAGCATAATCTACTTGGCCATCGTTATCCGTATCTGTACCACCT
Source organism: Saprospiraceae bacterium (assembly GCA_020627865.1). Taxonomy (GTDB): domain Bacteria; phylum Bacteroidota; class Bacteroidia; order Chitinophagales; family Saprospiraceae; genus JAHDGC01. The sequence goes on from JAHDGC010000459.1 coordinate 5,324, forward strand.
GCCTCGACAATATCGAGGATACCGTCATCGTCGGAGTCTAAGTCTAGATTGTTCGGGATACCGTCACCGTCGAAATCACAGTTTGCACTTTTGGGTAGAAGTAATCCAACACCAAAACCGTCATTATTACCTGTTGCCGTAAAACTAACGGTGGTAAATGTGCCTTCCATAATAAATACCCCGTTGTTAATCCGGCAGGTCGTTCCGGCATCACAGAAATTATCATCAGAGACCACTATTCCATCAGAGAATTCATGTGGCGGATCAATAGCATTAGTGCCCATGATATTAGCCGTTAGACCGAATGGATTATTCTGCGCTAGATTTCCACCAATTTGAAGAACTCCGCTACTGAAGGTAAATGTCGTAGAGCCACCGCCCCCCATAGAGCCGATGTAAAAGGTAGGGTTGGTAACAGGCTCTGAAAAAGTAAATATCCTTTCCTTAGCTAGGGGTACAGAATTTCCCATTGTCGTGTTTGTGCCGAGGGTAGTTCCCGTGTTATCATCTTGTGAGACTTCATGTAGTTTAGAATTGACTGTAATTGTTACCGTGTTTCCGGTTACTGGATTTACGATGGTTCCCATGGCCGTAGATGTTTTAACCATACCAAATTGTGCGTCGGGCACAGGGCCAGATGTCACCACCGATGTCGGATCGAACATGCTTATTTCGGCGAATTCAGCACAAGTACCACCACTACAATTACCTAAGTCTGTGAATCCACTAGGGCACTCTACAACATCGGGGATACCGTCATTATCATCATCCAAATCAAGGGCATCTGTTATGCCATCTCCATCTGTATCTACCCCGACCGCAGCCCCAAGCATTGAGAAGGTACCTAATCGTATAGATCCAAATATGATTCCGTTAGTAGCAGGGTCGTCTATAATGTTCCCCGAATTATCCGCTGCGGAAAAACCAATGGTAATGTCGTGTGTTGCTTGGGTTGCAAC
>JAHDGC010000460.1 GCA_020627865.1 Saprospiraceae bacterium
AATCAATCGTTATCGTATTGATACCAACTTTGACGATGACACCTTGATGCATGTGTCCCCTTTGATCCTGCACTTGTAAAGGTACCCCAACCTGTAGTTTATCCCGATCAATCTTACCATCAACGGCAAAATTTTCAATAGGAACCTCTACGATAGCTTCTTCCGACCTCGGCCCATACGCCTGCTCGCTCTTGATCCCGAAACTAAATTCGTCTCCAACTACTTTACCCATCAAATTCGACTCAAAAGCGGGGATCATCATACCAATTCCGAAAATAAAAACCAATGGATCCTTACCAAAGGTTTCTTCAATGAGTTGGCCTGCCAATTCCTTTTCGTGCAGCCTATAATCCAATGTTATTACTTTGTTTTTATCAATCGTCATAATGTTATTTTTTGATATAAAAATCCCAGATTTATCCTTATGGAAAAACCCGGGATTTTTAGCATTATTATTCAAAGACTTATAAAACAAGTCTACTACATATTTTGGATAATTTCGGTACCAAACTCGGAACATCTCAACTTAGTTGCCCCTTCCATCAACCTTTCAAAATCATAAGTCACCCGCTTCTTAGCGATAGCACCTTCAATACCTTTAACAATAAGTTCGCCAGCTTCTTTCCAGCCCATATAATCCAGCATCATCACTCCGGAAAGGATAACAGAACTTGGATTTACCTTATCCAAACCGGTATATTTCGGAGCCGTACCGTGTGTAGCTTCAAAAATAGCGATACCCGTATCGTAATTGATGTTCGCACCAGGAGCAATACCGATACCACCGACATTGGCCGCAAGGGCATCGGAGATATAATCTCCATTCAGATTCAAGGTAGCAATCACATCGTATTCCGCCGGGCGAGTCAAGATTTGTTGGAGGAAAGCATCTGCGATGGCATCCTTAATCAACAAGGCACCATTTCCAAGGGCAGTTTTTTGCGCTTCGTTGGCCGCTTCCGTACCTTTTTCGGCTGCAATCCGATCATATTGCGCCCAAGTGAACACCCTATCTCCGAATTCTTTTTCAGCCAAATCGTAGCCCCACTCCTTAAACTTACCCTCTGTATATTTCATGATGTTCCCTTTATGTACAAGGGTAACAGATTTCCTTCCGGAATCAAGTGCGTGATTGATCGCAGAACGAACCAATCTTTCCGTACCTTCAATAGAAACCGGCTTAACCCCAAGGGAAACGGTATCGGGGAAACGAATTTGGGTAACCCCTAATTCATCAATAAGGAATTTTTTCAACTTATCCAATTGCTCCGTACCTGCCAAGTATTCGATACCAGCATAAATGTCCTCAGTGTTTTCCCTGTAGATTACCATGTCTACTAAATCAGGGCGTTTCACAGGAGAAGGTACGCCAGAGAACCAGCGAACTGGACGAACACAAGCATAAAGGTCTAATTTCTGTCTTAAGGCAACATTCAATGAGCGAATCCCCCCTCCAACAGGTGTTGTCAATGGGCCTTTGATGGCAATAAGATATTCCTTAATAGTATCCAGTGTTACTTCGGGTAACCATTCTCCAGTCATATCAAAAGCCTTCTGACCAGTATAAACTTCTTTCCAGTGAATTTTGCGTTCTCCTCCGTAGGCTTTTTCAACAGCTGCATCAAAAACCCTAACGGCTGCGGCCCAGATGTCCGGTCCGATACCATCACCTTCTATAAAAGGAATAACAGGATCATTAGGAACATTTAATTTGCCGTTTTCGATAGTTACTTTTGTTCCGCTCATTGTAATATGGTATTTTTTTGTTTTAACATTTTTGAAAATTCGCACAAATGTAAGGAAATATTTTAGGAATGGTAAAAAAATAGGTTTTTGATTTTGTATTACGGGTTTTCCTATCCAAAACTTGTAAATGCATGACAAATTTCCTCATAATATATTCAATATCATTCGTAAATTTGTGAAACGACAGGGACGTATGTGTTACGCCCCTACAAACCATAAAATTATGCTACTCAAAAATTTTGTCACCGGATTACCAATATTATGTTTGTTACTCATCTGGTGTACGGCCTGCCCTCCAGCCCCTAAACCCAATATGACGGAAACGACAATGGAAAAAGAGCAAAAGGACATGGGAGCTTGTAATACTCTTGCTACCGTAAAAAATATGACGGGAACAGATGGCTGTCAATATTTATTGGTACTCAGAGATGGGAAAAAATATAATCCCGTAAAAATGGATAATCCCAATTTTGAATTCCGGAATAACCAAACGGTAAAATTCGGCTACACGATTTTAGAAGACATGATGGGAATTTGTATGGCGGAGGATGCTATGGTTTCCGTTACTTGTATCGAAGAAGCCAATACAGCCGCAGGGCAAACGGAAATATGCGTTAAGGCATCCAGTCCTTATGATATTCAATGGTTAAAAGATTTGGAGAAAAAAATTCGCCCTTACCAGATTTCCCGTTTCCCATATGAAGGAGAATATGCTTATTTGTTAAAAACAAAAACCAACCAATACCTATATGATTGTTATGCCAAGTTAATTTGCCAGATAGAAGGAAAACAGATGAATGATTGCGTGAGATTGGTTAAGAGTTTGGGGGATGAGGTAGTTATTTGGGTGGTAAATCATTAAGTTAAAATCTGATCTGAATCTGCTGTACCCCAGATTCATATTTAAATAAAAACAATAGATGAATCCGAATTTACAAGCTGATGACGAAAATTTCACCCCAGAAGAAAAGCAAATTGAAAGAGCCTTGCGGCCAAAAGCTTTAGGGGATTTTAGTGGACAACCTAAAATTGTTGAAAACCTGCATGTCTTTATTGCTGCTGCCAAACAACGGGGGGAATCACTAGACCATGTCTTACTGCATGGGCCTCCGGGTTTGGGGAAAACAACCCTTGCGCATATTATCTCCAATGAGTTAGGGGCAAATCTCAAGCTTACCAGTGGGCCAGTACTGGAAAAGCCGGGCGATTTGGCAGGTTTATTGACGAATCTTGATGAGAATGACGTGCTTTTCATAGATGAAATTCACCGGCTGAATAATGTGGTGGAGGAATATCTCTATTCTGCGATGGAAGATTACCGGATTGACATCATGATCGACTCTGGTCCTAATGCCCGAAGCATTCAACTTTCCCTAAGTCCCTTTACCTTAGTGGGAGCCACCACCAGAATGGGCTTACTCACTGCTCCGATGCGGGCGAGATTCGGTATCAATTGCCATCTGGATTATTACGATACCAAAACCCTTTGTAACATCATCAAACGCTCTGCAGAAATTTTAAAGATTCCAATAACGGATGAGGGCGCTTTTGAAATTGCCAGAAGAAGCCGAGGCACACCGCGTATTGCGAATGCATTGTTACGGCGTATCCGAGATTTTGCCCAAATCAAGGGAAATGGTACCATTGAAATAGAAATTGCCAAATATGGATTGGAAGCCTTGAATGTAGACTCTAGCGGCTTGGATGAAATGGATAATAAAATATTAGATACCATTATCAATAAATTCAAAGGCGGGCCTGTTGGCATAACGACTATAGCTACTGCCGTTGGAGAAGATCCTGGAACCATTGAGGAAGTGCACGAGCCATTCCTAATTATGGAAGGTTTTATCCAAAGAACCCCAAGAGGGCGAGAAGCCACAGAACGAGCTTATGTGCATTTGGGTGTAGTGCCGCCGTCAAAATCGGGGCGGTTATTTTAGGACAAATTCATTCCATTCAAGACACATATTAAACTTTTTCTACAATGAGTAGTCAAAAGATAGTTGAAGTCTTTACTTAATTATATAAAATACATAAATAATGAATAAAACCATACTATCTTCACTGCTTTTATTACTCACTTGCATGTGGTTCCCTTCGAGTTTAAAAGCCCAAGATCGCCCGAACATCTTGGTCATCATTGCAGATGACATGGGCGTAGATGCCATGAGTGCTTATGGTATCGGTACCAACCAACCCAATACGCCCTTTCTTGACTCCTTGATCAGCGAAGGGATTTTATTTGAGAATGCATGGGGTTATCCTTCTTGTAGCCCATCCCGTGCTGCGATGCTTACCGGACGATACTCCCATAAAAATGGCACCCTGAACGGCAATTCCCTGCGACTTTCCGAAGAAACCTTATTTGAATATGTAGACAGTATTACCAATGGAGCTTATGCTGATGCTGCTTTTGGAAAATGGCACCTCTCCACGAATACGGCTCCTGAAATGCACCCCAACGATCAAGGGGCAGATTTTTTTGTTGGCAGTCTCTCCTCAGGTGTTGATGATTATTTTCATTGGGAAAGGGTACAAAACGGGGTGACGGATAGTGCCCATGTCTATGTAACCACCTATCTTACGGATCAAGCCATTAACTGGATTGATACCCAAACAGCACCTTGGCTCGTTTGGATGGCACACAATGCCCCACATGAACCGGTTCATATTCCGCCAGATTCCCTGTATACACATACCAATACCAATGGAAGGCTCAATAAATATATGTGCATGATTGAATCCATAGATCATGAGACGAGACGATTGTACAATTCCTTGACGCAAGCAGAAAAGGACAATACGCTTGTTATGTTTGTCGGGGATAATGGCACCCCCGGTCCATTACTTCAAACCTACCCGGCAAATCATGGAAAAGGCACCCTTTATGAAGGTGGCATCCGTGTTCCGATGTTGATGTCCGGTTTTGGAGTCAACAGGGTAAACGAACGGGAGGATGCTATGGTTAGCTTGTTGGATATTTTTGGCACCATCGGAGAATTGTTGGGTGATAATCTTGCTGGAGGCTATCATAATAGTTTTAGTCTTTTCCCGCTGCTTTCCGATGCCAATGGCCCAGTAAGGAAATATAACTACGCAGAGTATAGAAGTGATACTTACAATGACTATAGGACAATCCGGAACCAGCGGTATAAACTGATCTTTAATGAGGATGGATCAAGAGAATTATATGATTTGGGGATAGACCCACTGGAAACAGATGATTTAATGCAATATCCACTTACACCCGAATTAAGTACCCTTATCGTGGAGTTTGAAGCCGAGGCAGAAATCAGGGGAACTTTATGGTCTTGTGATGATAAAATCATGAATGGTATAGAAACGGGGATTGATGCTGGTGGCTTGTGCAATGGTTGTTTTGCTACAGACTTTATTTCCGGCAACATATTGTCAGGAAATTATCAAACAAAAACCTTGATTACCTCTGATGGCGTGGTAACAAGTCCGGAACATGTAGAATATAGGTCAAAAACGATTTCCTTAGCAGAAGGGTTTGACGTACAAACCGGAGCAGAATTCTCAGCAGAAATTGATCCTTGCATTGTCGGTTTTGATGATGTAGATTGCCCAAACAGTAATGCTACCAGTACGGCAAATGTTGGTTGTAACACAAATCCTACGGTAACCAGCATGTACAATGAAACGGTCAGTAATGATGTGAGAACAATTGAAACCAACACCTACCCTAATCACATCTATCGCCTTAGAAATAATGCGATTCTTGATCCGGTTGATAAAATTTACAGCCTTGATGCTACTCCTCAACTGGCCGCGACCAATTCACCTGTTGTTCAGAATACAGGGCAGCCCGGCGGTCTTTTTGGCGTTGCATTGAATGGCGTTGCGCTTGCTCCAGCACCAGCAGAACCTTTCATTTTTGAAAATACAGAAACCGGAGAATATAACTGGAATTGGGTTTTTGAACCCACGATGAATCAAGGGCAAGGACAAGATAAGGTTAATTTAGATTGTGCTTCTGCTCATAAAAGTAATGCTCGCGGGTACCATTATCATGGTAACATGTTCGAATATGCGGAAGTATTGTATCCCGGCATCAGTACGACCACCGTACCGACAGGGCCTGTCCAAATGGGTTGGGCTTCGGATGGCTTTCCTGTACTTTATCGCTATGGGCCTGATGGCACTGGAGGACTTACTTTGCTGATGCCCAGCTATAAAATAAAAGAAGGGCTTCGTCCCGGGGATGGAGTCAGTGCACCCTGTGGTTCTTACAATGGAAAATATACCAATGATTACGAGTATGTTGCCGGGCATGGAGATCTTGATGAGTGCAATGGTATCGAACGGGATGTGACGCTTCAAACGGTAACAGGCCTAGTCACGTTTTCTTATTTTTATGTGATAACGGATGGATTCCCGCAGATTAGTCGTTGTGTATCTGGGACGCCAGATCCTTCGTTTGATTAGTGTATAGATAATCAGGCACAAAAGTGGTAACATTTTAAAGCATACAATAATGCTAACCATTAAGCCATTAAG
>JAHDGC010000461.1 GCA_020627865.1 Saprospiraceae bacterium
AATTTCTCTTTCAGTACTTTTCCTATTTTTTGCTTGCCAAAAGCCTAACTTGGATCTAGAAGACCAAAAAAATTACAGCGATAGCCAGTCAGAAGCTTACATTAACCAATTATCTGAGATGGGCTTTTCGGCAGATCAATTGGTGGAATATGAAGAATATTTTATAGTGGAAGATGATGTGCTGATTTACAAGTCAGACATCGAAATTCGTCCTGAAAAACAAAGAAAAGCACCATATACAATTTCTAGTGGAATAGCGCCATATGTTAGAGTTTACATCCACCCAAGTATTTCCGGGTGGACTAGCATTATTGAGGATGCGATAGCGCAATGGAATGATATAAACTCTAACTTAAAATTTACAATTAGTAATTATGCTCCGCATATAAGAATATATTCGGATGCTTCTCCTTATTGTCCCGAAGGATTTAAAAACCTAGATGATGCAAGTATTTGCGGACGCGCAGCTTTTCCATTTAATGGCATGCCTGGATCTACAATTTCAATTAACATGGATAGCCCATATCTTACTACAGCAGCAAAAAGAGTATGGATAGTTACCCATGAGTTTGGCCATTGTGCTGGACTTCACCATACCGATTCAACTTCTCCCCCTTTAATAGCCAATACACCAGTTAATGATGAGAATTCTGTAATGAATGCTTTTGAATGTGGCAGAACAATAACATTGAGCAATAATGATGAACATGCATTGTGCGAGTTATATTCTATGGGGCAAGTTAGTAGTGGACATACAAACGACCTTGATTTTCATAGAAATCTTTATGCTGCATGTTTTGCAGATGGAAGATCTGCATATGAGGTAGTGGGTTTTGCTATGGCAGGCTCAAATGATCATAGTTATGTTTGGTATAACGATTATAAGGTGTCCTCTGGATCAACGAACGATTTAGATAGACATAGAGACGTTTATACTTATAGTTTAGCACCTGGAAGAACTCCTAGTGACATTGTTGGAATGGCTATGGCTGGATCAAATGACCATTCTTATGTTTGGTATAATGATGGAACCGTTTCAAGTGGTTCAAGTAATGATTTGGACAGACATAGGTCTCCTTATTCTTATAGCTTAGCACCTGGAAGAACTCCTAGTGACATTGTTGGAATGGCTATGGCTGGATCAAATGACCATTCTTATGTTTGGTATAATGATGGAACCGTTTCAAGTGGTTCAAGTAATGACTTAGACAGATATAGGTCTCCTTATCCTTATAGTTTAGCACCTAGAAAATCTGTTCTTCAGGTAGTTGGAATGGCCATGGCAGGGTCAAATGATCATTCTTATGTGATGTATATAAAATAATTGAGCAAAAATTCTAAAGGCTTGGTTTAAAATAATTCAACACAATCCGTGGTTCTGACTTTCTTGTCTGAATCACGGATTTTGCATTGTAGCTATTTAAAAATATCAAATCATATTATGTCGGAAGGCAGTTGCGCCAAGTAGGTAGATATGGTGCAGGCTGTCAAGAGATTTGCCAAAGAACTCATTTTTTCAATTACCCTGAGGGAGATGAAAAAGTGAATCACCGATACTCAAAACACTTTTCTGCCGCCATTTTCTTGAACTGAACGCCTTTCGTAAGCCTGCTATAACTATCGGAATTGTAGCGTTTGTTTTCTGTAGGGCTAGCATCTTGGTGGTAAAAATTAGCCAATCCTTTAAGGCCACTAATTTCAAAGGCAACATTAATGATACATTGGCAATAGCTAGAATCCAGTTGCGGATTTAAGGCCTGATATTTATCAAACGCCCGAAGATGGTAGGTTTCGGTTTGTTTTTCTGTCGGTTGGTTGAAATCTATTTCACTAATTGCAGGATTTTTCGGCGAATATTTAACAATAAACTCATCTCCAGTTTCTATAGGCATGCCATGATCCAGTTTGGCAGGAGAAATATTGGTGAATTTTGCATTGCCGGTATAGGTTTTGCCATCCACAATGAAAGAATAGGCATCCTGTTTGGTCGGGTGATCTATGGTGCGGGCTTCCGTAAACTCATGGTATTTGGCAAGAATGGCCTTGAAATTAGGGCCGGAAGGAGGTTTATTTGAAAGCGTGAGGAAGTAGGCACTGCAAAGGATCACAGCCAATAACCCGCCCAAAAAAGCAAGGCTTTGGAAGAGGTGCTTTTTTTCTTGTTTTCTACGCCGTCGGTTTAAGGGAGTATCTACCTTTTTGTCGGTATTAAAACCATAATGGAAGCGATTATCTCGGCGTTCGATTTCTATTTCGCAAAGTTCTTCCTCTATAAAAAAGGAATAGGTTTTTGTACTAAATACCTTGAAATCAATTAATAGAATGTCCGAATTGCAAATAATCAGCAAGTTACCGGATTGTACCCCGTGCATAAGTCCAACTTGGTGTAGCCCACCTCGTTCGTCGATGTATGTCCATTTAAATTTATTCAAAAAATTAAAATTTAAAGAGCTTTGTTTATACTATAACATCGAAAAGGGCGATAAACATTCACAAAAAGGGTGTTTTTTTTAAATATTATGCTATTATGCCTAATCCAATACAATTTTTGTGCAATAAAAAAAGACATTTAACCCCTAAAAATAGAAATCCCTGACATTATAAATACCTAATTATTATGAAAGAAGAAGAAAAAGAAGCGCTTAAAGGCAAAATTGCGGAAAAGATAAAGCAAACAGAGTTGGAGATCATAGACTTGAAAGAGCTAACTAAGCCTATTTCCCCTGAAAATTCTATCGGAAGGGTGAGTCGAATGGATGCGATTAATAATAAAAGTGTGGCGGAAGCGGCTTTGAGGTCGAGTCAACGAAAATTAGGGCAGTTGAAACTGGCATTAAGTAAGATCGATTCTCCGGATTTCGGCTTATGTTCGAGATGTAAAAACCCGATTCCACCGGCAAGATTGATGTATATGCCCGAAAGTTCGAAGTGTGTCCGGTGTGCTGATCGGTAGGGAAATGGATTACAGAACTAAATGTAGGCCTGCAATGCAAAGGAAAATTGAGGGAAAGTAACCTTTTTAGGGATTTAAGAGGGGGATGGCCGAATTTTCCTTTTTTATACAAAAAAAAACAGGGCACCGACGTAAAACGTAGCACCCTGTATAACCCCAAAAAACCAAATGAAAACAATCTACATTAAGTGTTCCTCTTTTAGGAACGTCCGGTGATTAACCGGTAAATCTTTATATCAAGTGAATGATTTTCTATCTTCGTGGGAAATTATTTTTTTCTTTTAAAAAACTAAGTAATTAATTTCCCGCGCTAAATACATATTTAAGACGCCCTTCTGTTTATGGGGTCACGTTTATTGAAAAAATTTTTTTTTCAATAAGATTTTATACCTTACGAAGGTACAAAAACTAGGGTCACATTGCAATATTTTGCGCTATGTTAGATCATTTTTTTTTGACTAAAGGGTTATTTTTAGTATAAAATAATGAGATAGTTGTAAATATTGAAATAAAATTTTGGGACACTTTTTTTGTTAAAAAATGTAAGTTTTTTTCTTTGCGTGTACGAATTACTTATAAATTATTCGAATAGTGGCTAAAATCAAAAAAATTTTTATCTGTAGCGCCTGTGCGGCAACTTCTCATAAGTGGATTGGGAAGTGCCCATCTTGCGAGGAATGGAATACCTATCAGGAGGAAATCATTAATAAAGCGGAAACGCGGGCGGAAAAAAAAGAGGTCTGGAAGGCCGATTCCGGTCGACAAACGGTAAACAAGCCCGTTGTCATTCATAATATAAAGGCAGGAAATACCCATCGGCTGATTGCTCCGGATAAGGAACTCAATCGGGTGCTAGGCGGCGGAATTGTCAGCGGCTCGATTGTTTTACTGGGTGGGCAGCCTGGAATTGGGAAATCCACGCTCCTATTACAGCTTGCCCTATCTATAGGTGTAAAGGTTTTGTATGTGACGGGGGAGGAGAGTGGGGAGCAAATCAAGATGCGGGCAGATCGATTAGGGAAAACCAATGAAGAGTGCTTTATCCTTACGGAAACCAATACGTCTAAAATCCTGAAGCAAGCCAATACCATTCAACCCCAACTTTTAATCGTGGATTCTATCCAGACACTTTCCTCTCCGTTTATTGATTCTACTGCTGGAAGCATCTCCCAAGTCAGGGAATGTGCAGGGGAATTGCAGCGTTTTGCCAAAGAAAGTGGTATCCCAATTATCTTGATTGGACACATTACAAAGGATGGTGCTATTGCCGGCCCTAAATTGCTAGAACACATCGTTGATGCCGTACTTCAGTTTGAAGGAGATCAACATTATACCTACAGAATCCTTAGAACAATCAAAAATCGTTTCGGTTCTACAGACGAAATGGGCATTTACGAAATGCTAGGAACTGGCCTGCGAGAAGTAGCGAATCCCTCGGAATTGCTCTTGGCACAAAAAGATGAAGACCTGAGTGGAAGTGCAGTTGCCGCAACGGTAGAAGGCATGCGCCCGATGCTGATAGAAACCCAAGCTTTGGTCAGCTCTGCCGTTTATGGAAACCCACAAAGAACGGCAACGGGTTTTAACCTTAGAAGGTTGAGTATGCTATTGGCGGTATTGGAAAAACGAGGCGGATTTTTATTTGGACAAAATGATGTATTCCTCAATATGGCAGGTGGCATCAAAGTTACCGATCCAGCGATTGATCTGGCGGTGGTGAGTGCCCTGATTTCCTCCCTTGAAGATATGCCGGTGCCGCATGATATTTGCTTTGCCGGAGAAGTTGGCCTTTCTGGAGAAATCCGATCTGTTAACCGAATTGACCAGCGCATCCAGGAGGCAGCCCGTTTGGGATTTAAATCTATTTTTATTTCTAAATACAATACCAAAGGGCTGGATATGGATCGTTATAATATAAAGATTTGTACCATTGGGAAAATCAGCGAGCTTTATGATGCGGTCTTCGAATAAAAATATCATCCATGCCCCGGAGCATCCCGTTTTACTTTTCGACGGGGTTTGTAATGTCTGCAATGGCTTCGTACAATTTGTCATCGCGCGAGACAGAAAGCGGGTGTTCCGGTATGCCTCCTTACAATCCGAATTTGCTACAACATTGCTACAAAAAATGAATCTGCCCTCCACTGGGTTGGATACCGTGATTTTGATTGATGAAAAAGGAAGTTATTTTGCCAAGTCCGATGTTGCCTTGGAATTGTTTCGCCGATTTGGTGGCTTTTGGTCATTATTATATTATGCCAAAGTTATCCCGAAGCCCATTCGGGATGGCGTCTATGATTTTATTGCTCGAAATCGCTACCGTTTTTTTGGTAAAAAAGATAGCTGTATGATTCCGACACCGGAGTTGAGGGCTTTGTTTTATAGTTGAAAAGTTTTTTTGGTAAAAAATTGGATGCTCGGCATATGCTATAAATTAAAAAAAGACATGTACCTAGATAAATAGGACAATGGAGTTGAAATAAGTTGAAAAGTAATTTTAGAATAGGTATCTTGCTAAGGAATTATTAATGTAGTTAAGTAAAATAAGATAATGAAAGCTTATAAATTACCAAAATTTACGGTTGAAGAATATATAAAACACGAGAATGAAACGGGGCAAAAATATGAGTTCCACAACGGAGAGATATATGCTCTGGCCGGAGGATCACTGGAACATGCATTATTGATTGGTAATATATATTCAGAGTTGAGAAATGGATTAAAGAAAAAGGGTTCGGAATGTAAGCCAATAACAAGTGAGGCGAAATTGCATATAAAAAAGAATAATAAGTATGTTTATCCGGATTGTATGGTAATATGTGGAGAAATGGAAAGATCCCGAGTAAGTAAAGATGCGGTATCTAATCCGATATTAATAGTGGAAGTACTATCGAAATCGACATCAGAATATGATAGGGGAGATAAATTTTATTTTTATAGACAAATTCCACAACTAAAGGAATATGTGCTAATTGAGCAAAAAAGATATGTGGTGGAGGTTTATTATAAAAAAGGGAAACACGATTCATGGATTATTTCCAGATATGAAGGGCTAGATGAGAAAATAAAATTGCAATCTCTTCAAATAGAAATTGAGATGAAGGAATTATATTTTGATATCAATATTGATACCCCTGATTCTTAATCTTATTCTCATCTCCAAAAGTTAACTTTAAGCTTCTAACAAGCCTGGATTAGAAACCCAATGATATTTTGACCCGAATGAAGAAATATAAAGACTGCTAAAACTAAATTATAAACCTTTATGACCAATCTCGTACCCCATTTTCTTGAACTTTCCTG
>JAHDGC010000462.1 GCA_020627865.1 Saprospiraceae bacterium
TTGGATATAATTTTATTCGCTGATCCCCGATTGATATCGGGTCCGCTGATTCAAAAGCTACGCTTCGTACCTCGCTTAGGTCATAACCTCCATCATAATCGACTTGTTTCAAGCGATAATAGTTTATCCCCTCTTCCGGAAACTCATCATAATACCGATAGTGGTGTGCACTATTCGTGGTACCCATCCCTGCTTCAACACCTATTACATCCCAACTGTCGTTTTCACGGTCTAGTCGTTGTATCTCAAATCCCCAGTTGTCTATTTCCATTGCTGTCTCCCATTCCAATAATGCTTTCTCTCCTACCCTTCGGGCGCTAAAGTACGTTAGCTCTACGGGTAGACTCAGACTTGCTCCCGAGCAATCGAAATTATCATTCGTTATTTGTATTCCCGGAACACCTACACAATCCGCAAAGGTAGTTCCTCCACAGGCTGTAAAAGTCTGATCAGTATATACCGCACTAGATTCGAAACACATCAGTGGATCCTGATTGACATCTACATATCTAATTTTCAGATGGAATAATTCTACTGCACCTGAGGTAACATTGTTCATTGGCATCATCCCCGAAGAGAGTGCTTGTTGCCAACTAAATGCTACACGGGAAGTTCCATTATCATTTGTCACAAAACTGCTGTAATGACCAAAGCCCGGAAAGGCTTCTGAGCCTAATAAATAACTTGGACTTGTTACATTACTGTACGTAATTTCGATATTCCCATTTGTAAACACGGAAGAACCAAAGGCCGCCGGGTTATAATTAAAATATAATAATCCCGCTCCAAGTTTGAAGCCTGCCGTACTCGATGCAAGGACATCTACCTCATAGAAATCATCTGTACCATCATTGGTATTTTGAGGATTCGCAAAGGTAAACGTCACATCTTGTGCCTCGGTTTGTTGCAGGAATAAAATGCCTAATAGCATGAATAGTAAATTCTTTCTCATTGCATGTTTTTTAATTAAATAAATCTATTTATATGGTCTGCATGGTATGATTATGAAGCGTGATCAAAGGCATAGTGTACCCTGAGCAAAAAGGAGCATTTCCTTTTGCACGCCTGTCTATCTATTTAATTTGTGTGGTAATTTTAGAAGGGCTTATTCTTCCCTAAAATAGTTTGAGCTTATAAAAAATTAATTGCCGAACTGGACGCCTTTCCCTAGGTTAGGTCGTAGTCCTGTTGTTAAATCTGTATTCTGTACTTGTCCGTTCATATCCAAATCTTCCTGCATATATCCGGCACTTCCAAGTTTCAGGACTAGGGCCGTTCCATCTGAATTCTGTACCTGCCCATTCATATCTACATCACCACTATATAATGCAAAGTAGCCATCTCCAAGGTCTTTTATCCCTAGGTTTCCTCCCTGGCTATTACTGAGCATAGTGGTAAAATCATAAGACGATGCAATCGGTGTCAGGGCTCTGGAATCCGTTGAGATTACCCCCAAGTGGTTCCGGTGTTTCACGGCTACGTAAAACGAATCTTTACTAAGATTTGGAATCTTAAGCGCGGAACTACCATCTACATCTACCACATCTCCATCCTTTTGGAGCAGAGCCGCTACGCTTTGAAGGACGGAGTCCTGATTTGATTTTTGACGTAGCTCAACGAGTACCCAATCTACTATGGCATCGTTACCCGTTGTACTTAATACCGTTGAGGTAGTTGGCTCACAGCTGCAGTTCACCAGATTAAGTCCTAGTGCTGTAAAAGGTTCTGTTGTAGGAATCACACCTTCGGTGCGCAGATCATCTTTCATCAGTCCTCCCGTATCATAGGCTCCGCCGAGGAGTACCTTGGGTGTTAATTGCAGTTGCCCTGTACTCAGGGCCCAGAGGGTGTCCAGCTCATTGACCCCATTGACACTTAGGGTGTTAGCGCTTGCATCTGCCGCATCGGCATTGCGTTGTTTCCAGCTTGTATTATATTTCCAAGTTTGTAGATAAGCTTCATTGATGCCATTGAGCTCTGCATCGAAGTATTTCATAGTGTAGTCTATACTCAAGCCAGTGTTAAAATATTCGATTTTGTAGTGTCGTTGAACACTGGGCTGCCCATTGATTGTCTGCGTTTCATGTATTCTTCGAATGACAAAAGTACCGAGGTTATCAGCTGAGGTCATTGTCAATCCAATGTTAGCAGGATTGACATTATTAGGTGCATTGAGATTGTTGCTTGTAATAACACTACCGCTATCTCCTTTGATTCGGCTGCTTTCTGACTCATTCAGGATATTCGCACCAGCGAAAAGAGTAATTCTTTTTCCATTCAAATCCAAATCACCACTTAGCATCTGCAGGCTGGTGGAAGGGAAGAAAGTCAAGTCTGACTCTAATTGTACACCGTTGTTACTCTTATCTATTACCAACTGATTAAAACTCGGGTTGCTCCCTCTTATTTTGGCCAAAGTATCAGCAACGGTTCCTCTCATGTATACCGTAGTCCCTGGACCGGCATTATGAACACCATCAATGGTAAGGTTTCCGTCCTGAATGACGACAGCAGCACTATCTCTAACCACCATGTGACTTCCTGAATTGATAGTGAGGCCTTGTCCATTCAATATAGAGATGGACAAGCTCATTAGGCTTGTAAAAATGAATATTCTTTTTAAATACATAATTTTTATTTATTGAATGTCTTAAGGTCTTTCATTTCCTGTTTGTGAATCATTCCATTTATTTCTCACTTAGATTTTCAGATGAGTTGAAGCTTGTTTTTGCATTTCCAATCATGGCTTCGAGCTTGGTAAAGGCGTTTTTCAATTCCTTCAACTCAGCCGTATTGTTTTCCATTTGTTGGTTTTTGTTTGCTATTTGTGCTTCTAGTTCTTCTACCCTTCTTTCTAAGGCGATATTATTATCCTGTAAATCCTGGTTTTTATCATTCAAAGCCCGAATCGCTTCTACCGTCATCGCATCATAAGTACCATAAGGGGTTTGTAGAAAACCATTATTATCTTCCTCTACTAAAGAAGGAAAAACTTCTTGTATGTTCTGTGCAGTGAAACCGTATTGAATCCCTTCCGGACGTTTTGTACCCGTTTGCACATCGTTCCACTCATAGGTAATGCCTTGGAGGGAAAGCATTTTTTCCAGCATATCATGAGAAGAAAGCGCAGTGATATTTTTCTTGAGGCGAGCATCGGAGTTGGCCAGCCAGCTACCTGCAGTTGTCTTGGAGGCCTCTCCTTCTACTTCCAGTCTATTGGTTGCGGCATTTCTTCCTATTCCAAACCTCCCCAAGGTGTCTAAAGAAGTACCGATATCAGAACCATTATTTAGGGTTATACTACTTCCTGGAGAATTGCCCTTTTGATAAAAGGTAGTTAGCCTTCCTTGAAGTTTATAAATCCAAAAATTGGATCCAGCATGTGAACTGAACCAACCATTATTCCAATAGGCGTCAAAACAAAGCCCAATGTTATCGTGGGTCCAATTCAACTGCTGGAATACAGGATAGTCATCTTCAGAAGTTACTGCCTGGATATGGGGCCCATCTGTGAAGCTTGCAGTGGCACCATATAATTCAAGTTTAGCACTTCCTGTAGTACCTACTGCCCTGCCGATACCAATCTCGCCTGTGTTATTAATGAAAATGCCTTCATTGTCCCCGTCATTGCTCAGCCAGTTGCCATTGAGTTGGATGTTCTGGGTTGCGGTGTGATTGCCGAGGTTGTCTCCAGTCAGGTAAGGTTTGAGATCGAGTGGTGCGCCCCCATTGGTCAGTCTAATGGTATCTGAGATCAAGCTGATTTGCTGGGCGTAAGGTTTGAGATCGAGCGGTGCCCCCCCATTGGTCAACCTAATGGTATCTGCAATCAGGCTGATCTGTTGAGTATCTGCACTCATTGCCTGATCTGTCCAGGAAAGACTTCCTGCACCATCGGTAGTTAATACTTGTCCGTTGCTTGTTCCATCCGTAGTCGGAAAGCTATAAGCATTATTGATATTGAAGGTACCATATACTTTGAGGCTATCATTGGCGAAATCTCCCCAGATCAAAGGGGTGCTTGTACTGGAGTTGTCTATGTATAATTTGTTGGCGGTTGTTTCAAGGCTTCCTGCATTGTAGCCTAAAAACACCCCTCCTGCACCTGAACGAAACCCCGCTGCACGGCCAATGGCAGTTACATTATCTCTAGCCTGCCACCCTGCACTTTGCCCCACGAACGTAGAATTGCTCACACTAAATTGCCGGCCGGCATGATGACCTATCAGAACATTATGGGACCCTGTATTTGTAACAAGTCCTGCTTCTAGGCCTATAAAAACATTACCTCCGCCAGTACTAAGAGTCGTACCTGCGTCCGCTCCGATGGCAACATTCCCACCACTATTGCCATTGGGGTTGGATAAAGCCCTGGCCCCAATAGCAACATTGTCTGTAGATGTGGTATGATATCGAAGGGCATTTTCTCCAATGGCCGTATTACGGGTACCAGAGGTGAATGCAGCACCTGCATTTTTGCCAATGAGCAAATTATTGCCTGTTGGTGCCAGAGTATTCTCTTGCATATTCCACCTTTCACTTCCGTTGATATCGAACCGTATGATATCATCATTGGGGGTTTTCTCTACCTGTATTTTGGTGTTGTTGTCCGCATCGGCAAGAAAGGATTGAACAGGTATACTGTTCCACGTTACATTTCCCCCACCATCCGTAGTCAAGACATCACCAGCAGCGCCATCAGCATTGGGAAAGCTATAGTTTTCAAAAGATACCCCTGAACTGGCAACAGATAGTCCTGTTCTTTGGGTTTTGGCAGATATCTGAAAGTTAAAATCACGGTTAAATCCTATGCTACTGGCACCGCCACTATAATTAGTCAAGCTTGGGTAATTATGGGTGGCAAATGCAGCAGTTGCATCAAAATAGACGGTGTACACCGAATCTTTCTTTAAGAAAACATCATTAAAAGTCATAACCGTCGTACTGGTGCTTCCGCTTGCCACTAAACTTCCATTGGGGCCCTCTCCTCTTACTAAACCATAATCCCATCCAGGAGTTCCATCAAATAAATTTCCTAATTGAAAACTTGTGATATGCATATTGTCCGTGGCTGTGAAGGCTTGCCACATTCTTACGCCCATTAGTTGTGGCCATAGGGATCCTGCACCAGTGTGAGCAATTACCAAAGAAGGGGAAGAAGCCTTACCTACTCCCACCACGAAATCGTTTTGGGGAAATACCTTTATACCCACGTTACCGGTCGGTGAAATTTGTATGCCCCGAACCAGGGTATCAAGCCCATCATAGGTTAACCAGTGCCCTTTCAAGTGTACATCTTGTGTTGCGATATGATCCCCTAAATTATCTCCACTACTACTACCCATAATAGGGTTCCAGGAATTTCCGTCGTGGAAATAAAGACTGTTATAGGTGCTGTCAAAGACCATCAGGCCATGGGCAGGGTTAATAATGGCCATTCTTGCAGTAGAATCCATTCGGGGAATGAGTAAACCTTTATCAGTGGAAGCGATATCGAGCACTGCAGAACTGTCTGGTAAACTTCCAGTGGTATTAATCCCTACATTTTGTCCTATACTAATAGAAATATTAGTAAGCCATAAAACTAAAGCAATTAAGTATATATTTTTTTTCATTTTGAACAACAACTTATTGATTAATTAATTTTTTATGCATAGGTGCATATTTAAAATACCATCAATCAAAGATTGCCCCTTTTGAGTGTTGAAAATGACAATAAAGTGTTGAAAATGACAATAAAGGCTTGAAAATGAGTAAATTGGAAATACTCGGATCAGATAACAAAAATCATCCACATATATTCCAATGTCTAAGAAATAGAAGAGCGTTTATTTAGAAATTCCTGTGGGTGTTTCCCAAATTCTGTCTCGAATAGTTTACTAAAATGAGTTAAACCTTCAAAGCCGATTTCGAAAGCAATTTCCTTAAGCGTATTGATTTCCCGGGTTTCCAGAATATACTTGGCATGATGCAAACGAATGGAACGAATATATCGATTTGGAGGGAGGCCAGAGATTAGTTTAATTTTTTGTCGAAAAGAGCTATAACTAATTAATAATTCTTTGGCCAGGTCTTCCAAAGTATAGTCTTTATTTTTGATTTCCCTTAAGGCAATGGTTTCTACCTCTTGTAGCCAGTCCAGATCGGCTGGAGTGGGTTGGTAAGTGGAAGTTGTTGGAGCGGATGTTGTTATTTTTTCATTCTTATTTTCAGAAACCAGCTCCGATGCCGTAAATTTTCTGTTTTG
>JAHDGC010000463.1 GCA_020627865.1 Saprospiraceae bacterium
ATAGTTTTTCGGTAACGGGATTTGTATTTTTTTTATTCAATCCCTTTCCTTCAAATTTCGGGAATCTACCGAAAAAATCCTGCCCATTGGTAATGATTAAATTTGTCAATTCTACAAACCCGTTTTCAATTTTGCCATAAAAAATAGCGTATCTAACATCACAATGCCTAACATTATTTTCACTTATTTTTTCCATATCAAGTGGTGCCTCGCTATCCGGCGATACTAATCCCAAGTCGATAGTTGGTGATGTTTGTAGTTTTACTTCCAATAACTGATTTCTAATATCAGGAAACCGGCCATTGTCTTGATATGAAGTAAACCCGAGGGCATGACACACTAATTTATGTAGCTCTGCTCCCCTATTCCTTTCTTGATCACTACCAGGATCAGCAAACCGTTCGCCTACAACTCGTTTTAAATTTTCAAATATTACCTTAATTGGTAGTATGGTTCCGCTAACCGGATCATCAACTGGACTTGTACCGCTAGAGATCGTTAAGTTTTCAGCTCCACAAAGCTTTGTTATATATGCCGTGTCGTTCTCACTAACCAATTAAAACTTATCTTCAATATCTCTTAATCTGGCCTGATATTTTTGGGTAAGGGTACCTGTTGTATCTAACGGAGCCAAATCGCTTCCTGTAACAACCTTAACCTTCGTGATTTCATCTTCATCATTTATTTTAATAAGAACGTATCTCCGGATTGGATCCAAATCTTCATTCCATACTTGTAAGTTATTCGATTTCTGAGTATAGGAATCAAACTGTTGTCCAACAAATCTAGGTTGTGTCTTCTTAAATGATTTAGGAATAGGATAACCCAATGCTGCACAAATTGAAGACTTCACTTTCTTTGATCTGGTTCTAAGCGGTAAACCACCCAACTGCAATCCACGCAATTTGGCATCCAGAATTACTTGAAGCTCTAAACTCGTAAACCAGAGTTTTTTGTCTCCCACCGCTACCCTATCATAAATTGTCAAGCCTGAATTGCTTACAAAACCTACTTTTCTTTTTGCATTTTCAAGATGCTTATTCATTCCTCTAACTTTAATAGTTCATAAGCATTAATATTTAATGCAGCAGATATTTTATGCAGGTTGATTATCGATATATTCCGCTCCCCTCGCTCAACAGAACCGATATAGGTTCTATCAAGGCCACTTGCAAAGGCCAGTTTTTCTTGGGATAACCCGGACTGTAACCTGAACGCCCGGATTTTATAACCAACTTTAACCAATAGTTCTTTTTCTGCTTTTGAATATGATTTCTGCATCAAATTTTTTAACTGCAAATATCACGAATTGAAGACTATGAGACTACGGACTATAAGTATCATTTTGTGGCGGGGAATGATTTATTTTCAAGCACTATCGATTCATGTTCTAACACATCCGAGCAAAACTACAATCCCTTTAACACTTCAATCACGTTATGTACCGTGTAAGCATTTTCAACCTGTTTGTTTTCAAACACCATGAAGTATTTAAATTTACTGCCCGATTTTTCCGCCCAAGTTTTGCCTAAAATATTCTTATATCTACTGTCGTCATTATCATAAAAATCCCCTTTTGTTTCCAGTAGGATGACATTACCTTTTTTTGTATAAAGGATAAAATCAGGATAATGATCCGCATTAAATCCATTGAGGGCGAAGCCCTTTCCCCTTTCCAGATTTCTATGCCAGAACAGGATATTTTCCAAAGCGGTCACTTCCAAGATCATCTTCTGTTCAAACTTGTTCATGGCGGCTTCCCGCTCGTACAGGGACTTGCTCATATTCGTACTTAAACTAAGGGGCGTGATTTTCTCCGGAAACTCAAAACTCGGTTTCGTGATAATTTTATTGCTGTCTATCAATACTTTAAATCGCTCCTTCGCATATTGGTCAGACAATGCCTTAATTTTCTTCTCTATCACCTTTACATAATTAAAATCATTATCTACAACATCCCTTATTTGTTCATTCGTAAGGTTTTCAAATATTCTACCTACATACTTTTCGAGTTCTTGGTGCGATATCGGGGTCATATCCCCCAGTTTTGACACAATTATCTTACTCATTTGGCGCACCTGTGATGCTTGGGGTTTCGCCAGTATAGTATCTACGAGAGTTTGTTTCGCCCGTTGGCTTACCTTTCTCGCGGTTACGGTTCCCTTGCTTTCTTCATAATCTAGGGCATAAACATCTTTCGATATTTCATCAAATGTAATCTTTGTGTTATTATCCGACAGTTTAAAGTCGTCTAGCAAACTGTTCTTATGTAGCTTCTCTTCATTTTCATTCAACTCTTCAAATAGGCTACTACCCGAATTGTTCTCGACAACTTTAAAAAACTGGGGCAACTTAATCGTTTTGACAATCTCCTTGAATTGATTGTCGACAGGATAGTGTACAGCTTGTTTTTTCATAAGCTCCGTAAATATGGAAGTGGTATCATCTATTTCTGTATCTTTTATTTTTTGTTCAAATGCCGCTCCTTTTTCCAGTGCTTTTTCCGTAATTTGAGCAACGAGAGGATCCATCTCTACCACGGTTTCCATGCCCAGCGCTTCATCCGGATCAAAGGTTATATCGTTTATATTGAAGTCTTCATCCGATTGGGCGGCGGCCTTACCTTGCTCGGGTTTCTCAAATAAATCTCCTTGCAATACCTCATTCGGTGTTAATTCTCCTTCCGCTGCCTGTTGTTCTTCCGCGTAGTAATCATCTTTACTGAAGCCCGACTCCTGCAAACCTTTAAGTATGTTATCCAGCGTTTCCTCAAACTTAGAAGAGGCCGTCAACACAAAGGACATGTTGAGCAAGGCATTTTTATGTTTTGTAACATAAGGTTGCCGGAGTACTCTGCCCAATATTTGCTCGACCTCCACAGCAGAAGATTTATCCGCCAACGATGCTAGAATGTAGGCATTCGGGCAATCCCATCCTTCTTTCAGTGCATTGATGGTAATGATGTATTTTACAGGGCAATCTTTTGACATCAGGTCAAGGCCTTTCAACTCATCTATACCGCTTGTCTTTATTTTGATTTGTTCTTCGGGTATCTTGAGTTGCACTAAGTTGTCCTTTATTTTCTGGAAAGTAGTGTTGTTTTTTCCCTTGATATTCGATTGGGCTTGAAAGAGGACAATTGGCCGGATGTATTTCCCAGTTTCTTTTTCTTCCGATGCTGCAATTAGTTCCAGCTTTCTTTGCAAATGTAAGGCACTTGTTATAACTTCTTCCTTTTTATGGTGATTGTACACTACCACGGGCAGCTTTACCATGTTCTCTTTTTTGAGTGCTAGCGCATTGACGAAGCTGATAATATTACTGTTCTCTTTTGGTGTAGCGGTCAAGTCAAGCACCAGAGAAGGATTAAGGTTGTTGAGCATTTCCACACTCAATTTACTTTCCGCGTTGTGGCTCTCGTCCACGATTACAACCGGGTTCAAACTTCTTATGACATTGATAAGTGCTGTCTCATCTGTATTCGGCAATACTAAGGCCGGATCCACAATCGTACTTCGGAACGATTCTAATGCTCCGTTTTCTTGGAATACTTTCCGGTCTTCCTTTTTTCTAGAATTGATGCGGAGACTGCTAAAATTGAATACAAAAATATTGAGTTGTTCCGTTACCGAAGTCGGGTTGAAATTCGCCCCTTGTAATAATTGTTCTTTTTCGTATACCTCTACCCTATTACCGAATAAGCTGTTCAACTTTTGCCGGTAAGGGTGATCGGCATTCGATAAATTCCTAACCGTTTGTTGTAACAAGTTCGACCAAGGCACCAACCACACAACCGCCTTGGGATTACCCTGATTAAAATACTTGTTAATCGCATGCAAGGCATTACAGGCAATGAAAGTTTTGCCTCCGGCAGTAGGTACTTTTATGGCAATGTGAATGGCTCCGGGAATATTGTCCTTATAGGGTTTCATCCCCTTAAAGCCACCGTCTAATTCCGGGGTGTAGGGCATGCCCAGTTTATCTTCCCAATATTGGTTGAAAGCTTTGGCAGCAGTTTTTTCTTTTTGTATGTAGGTAAGGAATTGCTCTAAATCCGCGATGACCTTACGTTGATATGGTTTCAACTCCATTGTATTCTTCTTGTTAGAAACGAGTAATATCTCTTGGTATTTTCTTAAAAACGATATGATACTTATCCATTAAGGCTTTATCCAGCAGGCACAAATCGGCATAGATGATGTACTGCCGTGCTTTGGTCTTTAAAGTCCGGAGATAATTCTCGTCCAAAGTAGTCAGGCTATCCTTCTCGTAGTAAAAATAGTAGGCCGTATCGTCTTTCATACCCAGCAGGTAGCTTTCAGGGTTTGGATCGTAGGGGGTCTTGGTTTCGGTGTACCAGACGTATTCCTCTATTTTTTCCTTGTCAATTGCCTCGTTTAAATATTCGTTTTCTAAAAATATGGGCTGACCAAGTTCGTAATAACTGAAGTCGCCACCCGTTCCTGTTACTACTTTTTTATCTGTTCCATAACCTTTGATAACCCGCTTCACTCTTTCTGCCGTGATGTCATTGGCATAATCTTCCATTTCTATGAGGATGAATTTCCGGTCACCGCCGTCTGACTTGTTGAGATTGAGGACGGCATGGGCGGTGGTGCCGGAGCCGGCGAAGGAGTCTAGGATGATTGATTTTTTATTTGTAGCAATTCTCAATATCCTGTCAATTAATCTTACTGGTTTTGGAGTTTCAAACATCGTTTGTGTACCAAAAATTGATCTTATCTCTTTTCGCGATTCATCTGTATGTCCCACTTCTTCACTTGTCCACCAAGTCCAAGGAATAACTCCAGGTACTTCGTACAAGTACCTTACAACACTTGGTTGTGCATCACCATTTTTACCAAAATATATTCTTCCTTCTTTTTCTAATTCCTTGAATTTATCCTCAAGCATACTCCAACATCTACCTTCAGGCGGTTTATGAACAAAACCATTAGGCCCTATTATATCGTACATCTGATTAGGTCTAAAACCCTGTGCTGTCATTGGAATTGTACGCCATCTTCCTCTCTTATCATTATTCGGATTTTTATAAATCTTTGCTTGTTTTTCAGTAAGCGGAAGCCTGTTACTGCTCTCCTTAAATTCTTCGAATGACTTTGTATAAACTAATATGTATTCATGTACATCTCCTATTATCCCTCTATTTTCTCGCGAATACCTTTTCTGCCATACATTTGAGGCAACAAAGCCAGAACTGCCAAACACTTCATCAAGTATAAGTCTCATATTCGGCATTTCATTATCGTCTATTGAAACCCACAAAGAACCAGATCTACAAAGTAACTTGGAAAGAATTTTCAGCCTAGGATACATCATACAAAGCCACTTATCATGTCGGCTAAGATCTTCGCTTTCCTTGCCGACCACCTTACCCAACCATTTTTTCAGTTTGGGATGATTGACATTATCATTATACACCCAGCCCTCATTCCCTGTATTATACGGTGGGTCGATGTAGATGCACTTAACTTTCCCCTCATACTCCGGGAGCAGGCTTTTCAAAGCCTCCAGATTATCCCCGTGTATAATTTTATTTTCTGAAGTAACGGAATCATCTTCCTTGCCATTAGCAAAGGTATATTGTTTTTCTAAAATGCGGTACGGCACATCCTGATGGTGGTTGATGACTTTCTCTTTTCCTATCCAATGCAGTGTAGGCATATGTATCCCTTCTGTTTATCTTGTTCTTGAATTAAAACGGGCAAGATAACCATAAAATGCCAATATCTCACACCAACAGTCTGTATGGATTCAGAATTTTGTATAGATTCTATTGATTAGTAAAAATAGGGAATAGTCTTCCCCTACTTCTCCTTCTTGATAGCTCCCTTCTTCTGGTAATACTGAAGCAATATTTTATTCACGATATAACTGTGCGAACGCTCGTCGGCATCCGCATCTACAGTTATCGCATCCACCACGACCTCATCGATATAGTAGGTCTGTGAGGAGGCACCCTTTCCAGCCTTGACTTTTTTGCTGGTTCTCGGTCTTCTTGTCTTCATCTTATGATTAGATTTTATGAATATTTGGTATTCTTTTTAAGTAATGTAACAATGAATTTTCATCTTATAAAACAGAGTAATCTTCTACAATAATCTCATTTTGTTCAATGAGTTCTTGCTTTTGCTGATTGGTCATGTTTTCACTTTCTGTAGCAGTGATAATTCCTAAGGAAATGAGTAGAGCAATGAAAAATGTGAGCATAAGGTAGTAGGTTT
>JAHDGC010000464.1 GCA_020627865.1 Saprospiraceae bacterium
GAAAAGTGGCATTCGCAGTTCAATTATTAATTTCCCAATATGCTCTTCAGTTAAACAGAATTTTTTATGGACATAAAAGCATGTATTTTTGACCTCGACGGGGTAATTGTAGACACGGCCGTTTACCATTTTAAGGCTTGGCGGCAACTGGCCAATGACTTGGGTTTTGACTTCAATGAAAGAGATAATGAGAAGCTTAAGGGTGTTAGCCGGATGGATTCCCTAAACTTGATTCTGAAATGGGGCAACTGTGAAATCTCTGAAGAGGAAAAGCTCAGGCTGGCCGCCAAGAAAAATGAAGAATACCTATCTTATGTGGCAAAAATGTCCAAAGATGAAATCTTGCCGGGTGTGCTGGATTTTCTGGAGGAATTGCAAGCAAAAAATATAAAAATTGCCTTGGGTTCCGCGAGTAAAAATGCAGTTTTGATCTTGAAAACATTGGATCTAACAGGTTATTTTGAGGCCGTGATTGATGGGACAAAAACTGTAAAAGGAAAACCCGATCCCGAAGTATTCTTGAAGGCAGCAGCGGAGCTTGGCGTCATTCCATCCGAAAGTATCGTCTTCGAAGATGCTCCCAAAGGTGTAGATGCTGCCCTGAACGGTGGTTTTCATGCCATCGGTATTGGAAACGAAGCCGACTTGGGACATGCACACCATGTTATGCCAGGCTTTGCGGGAGTAAATTTTGAGACAGTTTGTGAATTGTTGAAAAATCAAAAGGTCGATAGTTAATTTTTTAAAATAAATTTTATAATCTTGTAATCAATTGTGCAGTTAGGGTATATCAATACTTTAATGGCTACGCTTTCAAAGAACATCAATATGAAAAATTATCTCATACATGACGAATGGAAAATTATTGAAAATGTTTTCCATAAAGCGCATAATAAAATCAGTGAAAGTATCTTTAGCCTTGGCAATGGTCGTTTTGGCCAACGGGCTAATTTTGAAGAAAACTTTTCCGGAGAAACTTTGTTAGGAAATTATGTCGCCGGCGTTTATTATCCGGACAAGACGAGGGTAGGCTGGTGGAAAAATGGCTATCCAGAATACTTTGCGAAAGTGTTGAATGCCGCCAATTGGACAGGTATAAAAATTGAAATTGACGGAGAACTTTTTGACTTGAATAAATGCGAGGTGACGGATTTCGAAAGAGTCCTCGATATGAAGAACGGTTTTCTGGAAAGAAGTTTTAAAGCCACTTTGGTGAGTGGGAAAATTGTCAAGGTTCAAGCAAAGCGCTTCTGTAGCATTGCTGATGATGAATGTGCTGCTATTCGTTATAGTATCACACCTGTTAATTTTGATGGTAACATTTCTTTTACTCCTTTTATTGATGCGGATGTTATCAATGAAGATTCCAATTATGAAGAGAAATTCTGGAAAGGTATCGAAGAAAAAGTGGATGCAGAAACCGGATATGTACTTGTCGAAACGTTAAAAACGGAATTTCAGGTGGCGACGGGAATGAAGTGTTTGATTTATAAGAATGGAGAACGCGTTAAAGAAAGTACACAACATATCAAGCAGGATAAATATGTAGGAATCAATATGGATGTTCCTGCTAGCGATGGAGATGAATTGGTGATCCTAAAATATGTAGCCAATGTGAGTTCCATGAATTACCCGAAACCTGATTTAATGGAGCAATGCCACAAAGCTGTATCTAGAGCGGCAGAAACGGGATTCGATCAAATGCTGGAAGATCAGGCAAAGGCATGGGCAGAAATCTGGAAATGGAGCGATATTGTTATAGAAGGTGATGTTGCAGCGCAGCAAGGTATCCGTTTTAATATTTTTCAACTTTACCAAACGTATACCGGAGAAGATGCCCGCCTGAATATTGGCCCGAAAGGGTTTACAGGAGAAAAATACGGTGGCTCTACTTACTGGGATACAGAAGCCTATTGCTTCCCGTTTTATTTGGCAACAGCCGAAGAAAAAGTAGCCAGAAACCTTTTGATTTATCGCTATAAACAATTGGACAAGGCCATCGAAAATGCAGCAAAACTTGGCTTTAAGGATGGAGCAGCCCTTTTCCCGATGGTGACGATGAACGGAGAAGAATGCCACAACGAATGGGAAATTACCTTCGAGGAAATTCACCGGAATGGTGCTATTGCCTATGCTGTTCATGATTATATTCGTTATACAGGTGATAAAGATTATCTTTGTGATTATGGTCTTGAGTTGTTAATTGCGATCGCTCGTTTTTGGTCGCAAAGAGTGCATTTTTCCGAGCATAAACAACAATTCGTTATGCATGGTGTAACGGGGCCGAACGAGTATGAGAATAATGTAAATAACAACTGGTACACATCCACTATCGCGGTGTGGTGCTTGAAGTATACTTTAGAGGCCTTGGATTATGTTAGAGCGAAAGCTCCGAAAAAGTTTGAAGCCCTTACGGAAAAAATCAAATTCTACGAGTATACCGAAACGAATCGCTGGAAATCAATAATTGATAATATGTATTTCCCCGTTGATGAAAAATTAGGCATATTTTTACAACAGGATAATTACATGGATAAGGAGCAGGTACTGGTTAAAGACCTTGATCCGGTAAATCTTCCGCTAACCCAAAAATGGTCTTGGGATAGAATCTTGCGTTCTTGTTTCATCAAGCAGGCAGATGTCTTGCAAGGCATATACTTTTTTGAAGAAGATTACGATGAGGATACCATTCGCCGAAACTTTGATTTTTATGAGCCGAGAACGGTACATGAATCTTCTTTGTCACCTTGTGTGCACGTTGTTTTGGCTGCCTTGCTCGGAAGGGAAGAAAAGGCCTATGAAATGTATCTGCGTACTTCCCGCCTTGATTTGGATGACTATAATAACGATACAGAAGATGGTTTGCATATCACGAGTATGGCCGGAACATGGCTCGCTGTAGTCAAAGGTTTCGGAGGGATGCGAATTAAGGATGGCGTTCTGGAATTTAACACGATGATTCCTAAGAATTGGAAGGCTTTCCAATTCAACATTCGTTTCAGAGGGCATTTGTTACAGGTGCGGGTTTCCCATAATAATACAGAAATTCACAATTTATCTAATGAACCTATTGCATTAAAAGTAAATGGAAAATTAGTAAATTTAACGAGTGAAGTGGCAAGTGTGTAAATTACCAATATTTTTGGAAAGATTTTAACCGTAGGGTCGTAATGCTTTACGACCTTATTGTTCGATTTATCTCAACAATTGTTGATTTAGTTTTTGGATGATCGTTACATAAATTACAAAACATAAATGAAAAACAATCCAATTTTTTACATCGCAAGTCTTTTGCTAGTGGTTTCTATTTGGGCTTGCTCACAAGGTAATCCTGATAACAATACTGAACAAGGAACAGAAAGCGTAGCGATCAAACAAGATACGCACGCAGGACACGATCATGCTGGCCATAACCATGATGGCGCCTCTGGAGGAAAAGTGCATAAAGCCAGCACTTTGTCTCCCTATATCGGAATGTGGGAATACACGTATACCATGAAGATCAGGGATAAGGAAGCCCATAAAAAAAATGAGGGACGTTGGATTAAGTTTGATGGAGATGGTACTTTTGTCAGTGGCCGTTGGGATAAACAACTCAATAAAGGAACTTGGGGTGTTTCTGAAGATGATTTGCTTTCCATTGATTATGAAGATCATAACGATCAGGTAGATCGGGTTTGGAAAACGCAAGGCGCAGGAGGTGATGTCGTGATCTGGAATGGTACAAAGCAGAATAATGCTACCGGAACTTCCATGAAAATGACAAAGATCGAAACGTTTCCGATCAAAAAATGATGTTTTGATATGAGAATGCGTAATATACTGCCTAGACTTTAAAGCATTATAGCCAAGAAAGGGCGCCAACTGTAGTTTGTAACTACAGTTTTATATGTTCACAATAAATGCTCGTAGTCACAGACTACTCACATCGCATTTTCTTGGCATTCTACCGATAAGCACATTATTTTAAATCTAACGATCAACCAAACTCTATGAAAAATCATCTCCTGCTTTGCTGCTTGCTTTTTTGTTTTATACAATGTAAAAAATCCTCGACAGTTGATGACATGGATCGTGATGCAGAACTTGTTCAAGATGTTGTTGGTTTGCTTTCGCCGATTCAATTGGAAAGCAAAAAGCAAACGATTAATCTGGAGGATTACTTCATGGATGTTTCCAGAATTGATTCCTTGGAGGTACCTCGTTTTCTAAAACATAATTTGTCTGCGGATAAAAAATCATTGACTTTAAATCCGGTAGGGAAAAGTGTGCCACCATTGGCTGTGATGACAATTGCTGCTGGGGGCAAAAATTATGATTTTCTTTTAAAAGGCCCGCAGAAAAGAAAAGTTCGGGTGGCCTTAAAAGATAGAGGGTTTAGAAAGGTGCAAATTAAAGGTGAGATG
Organism: Saprospiraceae bacterium; assembly: GCA_020627865.1. Classification (GTDB taxonomy): domain Bacteria; phylum Bacteroidota; class Bacteroidia; order Chitinophagales; family Saprospiraceae; genus JAHDGC01. Next base: position 4,407 of record JAHDGC010000464.1, read on the forward strand.
AATGCTTGGAATCCTAGTGCGGCGAACCTTAAAAAAGTTGCCGATCGTTGGGAGTATGATTTTGAACTCAATCCCGGGGATTATCAATATATTTTTGTGGTAGATGGGAAAGAAATGTTAGATCCGGAAGCGCCACAAACCAGTAATGGCGTTGGTGGATATAATTCGGTGCTCTCTTTGTCGAAACCGAAAGAAGAAAAGTTGCCCGGCCTTTACACTAAGAATAAATCTGGGCGTAAAATCAATCTTGGTTTTGCCAGTAAACCCAAAGCAGTTTATGCCTTTTGGAACAATACCAAACTTGCAGAAAAAATCAGTGAAAATAATATTGAACTGACTATCCCCGCAGGAGCAACTGCCGCGAAAAGAAGTACGCTCAGGGTTTGGGCGTATAACGAAGAAGGGCTTGCAAATGATATTTATGTCCCACTTGAAAATGGTAGGCCAATAACAAAATCTAGGCAGTTGGATCGAAGTGATTTTCATGCGCAAATCATGTACTTTACTTTGATTGATCGTTTTAACAATGGGGATAAAACAAATGACGAACCTGTAAAAGATGATCGACTGTTGCCGCAGGCCAATTATCAGGGCGGTGACCTTGCTGGTATTACGGCAAAGATTAAAGATGGGTATTTTAAAAAGTTGAACATCAATTCCATTTGGCTTTCTCCCATTACACAAAATCCTCTGACGGCTTATCAAGAGTTTCCAGAACCGCATCGTTTTTATACGGGCTATCATGGCTATTGGCCTATCTTTTCTTATAAGGTAGATCATCGTTTTGGAGACGATAAAGCCATGCACGATTTGGTCAATGCTGCACATGATAATGGTATGAATGTTTTACTGGATTATATTTGTAATCATGTACATGAAGATCATCAAATCTACAAGGAAAATCCGAAAAGGGCAACCCGACTTAATTTGCCTGGTGGCAAAAAAAATATCCGGATTTGGGATGAACAAAGGTTGACGACTTGGTTTGATACTTTCCTGCCTTCTTTGGATCTTTCTCGTAAGGAAGTAATTGAATTGCAAAGTGATTCGGCCATGTATTGGATTAAAAAGTTTAACCTTGATGGATATCGGCATGATGCAACGAAACATGTGCCCTTACCCTTTTGGCGAACACTTACCCGTAAGCTGAAGGAGCAGGTAATGGTGCCTAAAAATAAGTTACTTTATCAGGTTGGAGAAACTTATGGTAGTCGTGACCTGATTCAAAGTTATATCGGAAGCGGATTGTTGGATGCGCAGTTTGATTTCAACCTGTATTTCGATGCCAGAGAAGCTTTTGCCAAACCAGAAACTTCCTTCAAAAAAGTAACCAACTCTATGCGGGAAACTTTTAATTACTACGGGCATCATGCAACGATGGCATACATTTCAGGAAATCATGATATTCCTCGTTTCATTTCTCTGGCCGGAGGTGATTTGAAGTTTGATGAAAATGACCGTGAAGCTGGTTTTTCCAGAAGAGTTGGGGTGGGCGATCCTGTGGGGTATGACCGCTTGAGTATGTTGACAGCATTCATCATGACGATTCCCGGAATCCCCGTGCTATATTATGGAGATGAAATCGGAATCCCTGGGGCAGGTGATCCAGATAACCGAAGGATGATGCGTTTTTCTGGTTTATCGGATCGAGAAGCAGCGACGAAAGCAACGGCAGAAAAATTGACAAAAATCAGAAAAAATAATTTGTCCTTAATCTACGGTGATACCAAAATTTTACTAGAAGAGGATATGACTTTTGCTTATTTGAGGTATTATTTTGATGAACTGGCCTTGGTTGTTTTCAATAGCGACTTAATTTGTTTCAATTGATGCTCAG